>CAZMGQ010000400.1:0-2531 GCA_964565855.1 uncultured Lentisphaerales bacterium
TATTTTGGCTGACCGGATTCCGGAACAGTACTATCCGTGGATTCCGGTACTCGATCTGGGCTTTATGCTCCGAATGGATCTGCTCAGTTGGATGATGTCGGTGCTGGTGCTCGGCATCGGAGCCCTAGTACTGATGTATTCGGCGAAATACTTTCATCGTGGAGAGCCGCGACTGGGAATGTTCGCCGCATTCTTACTGGGCTTTGCTGGCACAATGTATGGTCTGGTGATTTCTGACGACATCATCATGATGTTTATTTTCTGGGAAATCACCACGATTCTCTCGTATCTGCTCATTGGTCACTACAGTGAACGCAAAGAGAGCCGTGGTGCGGCGATTGAGGCCATGATGATTACCACCATTGGTGGTCTGGCCATGCTGGTCGGCATTATTATGCTGATCTCAATGGCGGGTTCCTCACGCCTTTCGGTCATTGTGGCCACCCCGCTTGAGGGACCGATGGCCGTTATTGCGATGATCCTGATGCTGGCCGGAGCCTTCTCGAAAGCGGCCCAGGTGCCGTTTCATTTCTGGCTGCCGGCAGCAATGGCGGCGCCGACCCCGGTCAGTGCCTATCTGCATGCCGCGGCTATGGTCAAGGCAGGAATTTACCTGATCGCCAGACTGGCACCGGATTTTGCCGAAGTTGCCGGATGGCGCGAAATTGTGGTTTCGGTGGGGATCGCCACCATGCTGGTCGGCGGCTGGCGTGCGGTGCGGCAGTACGACATTAAGCTGCTGCTGGCCTATGGTACGGTCAGCCAGCTGGGTTTCTTGACCGCGGTTATTGGTTACGGTAATCAGACTGCGATGCTTGCTGGTCTTACCCTCTTGCTCTCGCACGCCATGTTTAAGGCCGGTTTATTCCTGATCGTCGGTATTATCGACCATCAGGCCGGCACCCGCGATCTGCGGCAACTTTCCGGAATCGGCTCGCAGGCGAAGGTTTTGACGGTGACCGCCTGGGTACTGGGCTTTTCGATGATTGGTTTGCCGCCCCTCCTCGGTTTTGTGGGCAAAGAAGCCTCCTTGGCCGCACTGCTTGATGAGGTGCAACAGGGCTCAGGTATTGCCCTGATGGCTCTGATTGGCATTGCCCTCGGAAGTATTCTCACCACTGCATACACCCTGCGGTTCCTCTGGGGGGCTTTTGCGACCAAGCCAGAGACTGAGCGAACTGAGTGGAAGAAGCCCTCATTTTGGTTTGTGCTGGCTCCCATGGTGCTTGCCCTCACCAGTGTTGCCGGCGGAGTATTGAGCGCCGGCCTCGACCCACTATTGACCAGTTTCACCAAGGAGTTCGACAACGGTATTGAGGGTTACCATCTGGCGCTCTGGCACGGTTTCGACCTGCCACTACTGCTCTCAACCGTGGCGGTTGCTCTCGGTGTGCTGCTCTTCTTCAAACGGCGTGAGTTTGCAAACTTCCAGGCCCGGATGCCGGAATGGGTCGACTTCTCTCGCACTTATTGGAATCTGATGCGCTGGCTGAATTACGGCTCCGCACGTCTGATCAACTTTATTCAGCATCCGGGGCTTCCTGGCTATATGGGCACCATTTTGGTGGTATTCATTCTGGGTTCTGGCTACACCGTGTTGCGCCATGAGAATACCAATCAACCGCTCGTGCTTTGGGACTACCCGTCGCAGGTGCTGATTGGTCTGATTATCATTGGAGCGGCAATCGCTACCGCTACGGCACGCAAACGGATGACCGCAGTGCTGTTGGTAGGCATCACCGGCTACGGGGTGGTGGCATTGTTCGCCTTTGCCGGCGCACCAGACTTGGCATTGACCCAGGGTCTCGTCGAAAGCGTCACCCTTATTGTGTTTGTGCTGGTGTTGCGTCGACTGCCGAGCAATATGAGCGTCTACAACAAGGTGTCCCGCAAGGGCTGGCGGGTGGCGATTGCGGCGCTGGTCGCGGTGACCATGGCAGGGGTGGGCTATTTGGGGCTGAGCTCACGGATTGCCGAACCCATTTCGGTGGCGCATCCGGAATTAGCGCTCACTCAGGGGCATGGCAAAAACGTGGTCAACGTGCTGCTGGTCGACATTCGTGCCTGGGATACCATGGGTGAAATTTCGGTGCTGGTGGTCGTTGCCACCGGTATAGCCTCGCTGATCTTTGTGACCCAGCGCACCAGCGATCACGCTCGACTTGAGGGTGCCGACAAGCTGCGTCGCACCCGACGCTATCGTCGCCGGCAGGTATACGAGCCGGTTTCAGCCTCCCCTCTGACGATCTCGACCGCTGAGGCGGCTTGGCTGTCACAGCAGGAGGAGGTCGAGGCGCAACAGTCGTGGCTGCTGGCCGGTCGCACCCTGTCACCGAAAAACCGCTCGCTGATGCTCGAGGTGGTTGTGCGCCTGATTTTCCATCCGGCGATCGTCTTCTCGATTTATCTGCTCTTTGTCGGGCATAATTCCCCCGGTGGTGGTTTTGCCGGCGGTCTGGTTGCCGGTCTCGCGCTGGTCGCCCGCTACTTGGCAGCCGGCCGTTATGAGCTGAGTGAGGCGTTGCCGCTTG
>CAZMGQ010000401.1:0-2525 GCA_964565855.1 uncultured Lentisphaerales bacterium
TATATCGACTACTTCGATCTTGATAAAATTGCTGCGATCCGGCCCAACAACTCACCGCAGTACGAAATTCGGACGCTCGAAGAGACCGACGAATACAAGATCATGACAACCGACTGGGGCGTGACGTTCAAGGACTGGAAACATGCCGCTTCGGCGCCTGAGTTTCTCGACTTCACCCTGATCGATCGGGACAGTTGGGCCAAGGCCAAAGAGCGCATGACCCCGACACGCGACCGGATCAACTGGGAGCATCTGCGTGCCAACTATGCTCGCTGGCGTGAAGAGGGCTATTGGATCGAAGGTGGTCTCTGGTTCGGGTTCGATATCACCCATTCTTGGGCCGTCGGAACTGAGCGCCTGCTCTGTGCCCTGATCGAAGATCCCGAATGGTGCTACGACATGTTTTCTCACCAGCTTGAAACCGGTCTTGCGCTGCTGCAGATGGTGCTCGACGAAGGCTACAGTTTCGACACAGTCACCTGGCCGGATGACATGGGCTACAAGGGCACTCAGTTCTTCTCGCTCGACATTTATCGCGAACTGATGAAGCCCTTCCACAAGCGTGCCATCGAATGGGCACACGCCCGCGGCATTAAGGCACGCCTGCATTCCTGCGGCAATATAACCCCCTTCATTCCCGAGTTTGTCGAAATCGGGCTCGATGCCCTGAACCCGCTGGAGGTCAAAGCCGGCATGGACCCGGTCAAAATCAAGCAGCAATACGGCAAGGATCTCGTCCTCCATGGCGGCGTAAACGCCGTTCTCTGGGATCATCCCGAGCAGATCAAGGCCGAAATGGAGCGAGTGATACCCGTCCTCAAGGAAAACGGCGGCTATATCTTCGCCTCCGATCACTCCATCCCGTCGAGTGTCAGTCTCGAAGACTTTCGGCAGATCATTGCCCTCGCCAAGGAACTCGGAAGCTACTGATTTATGCGAGGTGTTCTTCCATACCTGATTGCTGCTTGCTGGACAGCCGCAGCCACGCTTTTCGCCTGGTATGCATTTGGTGTGGCTCGCCAGATTACTTATGTAACTCTGGCTGACGGTCGCCGTCAGGAGCGAACACTCCCGATACTATACCGGCTCCTGCTGCCGCTGGCCCCCAACCTGCAGCCGCTCATGACCAGTCCCGGCATGTCCGCCAGCCGCAACAAGGCCGATGCCATGCTGGTTACGGGCGGCTATGAGGGGCTGCTTGCAGGCTGGGAGTTTCTCTCGCTCAAGATACTGGTGCCGCTCTGCCTCGGTCCTTTCTGGATTTTCGCCGTACATGCCGGAATCCGTTTCATACCGGCCATCGAGTCCTCGGCCCTGATGCTGGACCTGCTCGGCCTGGTTTATTTTTATCTCAATCCCATCCTCTGGCTGCGGCAGGCCGTAAGCCGGCGCCAGCGTTCCATCCTGCGTTCCCTGCCTTTTGTGCTCGATCTGCTTACACTTTCAGTCGAAGCCGGATTGGACTTTATGTCGGCTCTGCAGCGCAACGTCGAACGGCGCCGGCTGGATGCCCTCGGCGAAGAGCTGGTTCGTGTCATCCGCGAAGTGCAGCTCGGTACCCCGCGCCGCAATGCCCTCCGTGCCATGTCACGCCGTATCGATCTGCCCGATATGCGGTCGGTCGTCAACGCCCTGGTACAGGCCGATGAGCTGGGCGTCAGCATCGGTGCCATCCTGCGCATCCAGTCCGACCAGATCCGCCAGCGTCGTTTCGACCGGGCCGAACGGCTTGCCAACGAGGCGCCGGTCAAGCTGCTCGGCCCGTTGCTGCTTTTTATTTTTCCTTCGGTTTTTCTGATTCTGCTGGGGCCGGTCCTCTACCGTCTCTCGCAGCAGATGTTCTGACCCGCCGCCACTTCGGGTTCGTAGCCTGATCTGCGGCAGTTTGTTTACTCATTCCTTTTAAGGAGCTCTCATGTCCGCTTTCGATCCTGACCTCGCCGCCCGTATCCGTCAACATGCCAATATTGCCGTCCTCGTGCTGGAGGACGCTGCCAAGGCCGTGCCGCTGGCAGGTGCGCTTTACGACGGCGGTGTTCGCGTGATCGAGCTGACCCTGCGTACCCCCGCAGCTCTCGAAGCCCTGCGCACCGTCGCGCGTGAGGTGCCGGACATGATCACGGGTGCCGGCACGGTGCTGACGCCCGAACAGCTCGACCAGGCCGCCGAAGCTGGTGCAGCGTTTGCCGTCGCTCCGGGGCTCAACCCGCGTGTCGTGCGGGCCGCCGCCGCAAGGGGCCTGAGCTTTGCTCCCGGCGTGATGACCCCTTCCGAGATCGAGCAGGCACTCGAACTGAACTGCCGCGTCCTCAAGTTCTTCCCGGCTGGAGCCATGGGGGGCTTAAAGACCCTGACCACCATGGCGGCCCCTTACCGGCACCTCAACCTCGACTTTCTGCCCCTAGGCGGCCTCAACCCCGAAACGACAGCCGATTATCTGAAAAATCCTATGATCTCCGCCTGTGGCGGTTCCTGGATTGCGACAGCCAAACAGATCGCCGCTGCCGACTGGGACGGCATCCGCG
>CAZMGQ010000402.1:0-2520 GCA_964565855.1 uncultured Lentisphaerales bacterium
TTGCATCGCCGCTGCCACGCATCGCCGCTACAGCAGCGGCGACAAGGTTGGTTCTGTCGGCTGGGATTGGCGGAGGTCCCCGACGGGGCCCCATGTCGGGAGAGCCGCCACCCGGTCCGCCACGTCCCCGTCCGCCCATGGGCCGACCGACGGGAGTCGTACCGAGAGCCTGATGCAGGTGAGCCTGGAGTTCCAGCGCGGCATCCTGTGGTTGCAGTTTGCGCAGCCGGTCGTCGAGATTGGCCCAGAGGAAGCGGATGTTGCCATCGCGCGGTTTGAGAGCGCTGGCCTCTTCGTTACTGACGAACCACACAGCCATGGTACGGAAGGGGTTGCCGTCACGTCCGCGCACTCCGGCACGTGCAGTTACCAGGTGCCAGTTGGCATCGATCACACCCACGATTTCGAGCCAGACAGTGCTGACCGATCCATCCTCCGCCGCGACGCGGATACCGACCTTTTCACCCAGACCGAGGCGCGACTGAGTCACAAAAGTCTGTGGCACGACACAGGCTCCTCCGGCAGCCAGGCGGCGGGCGGCTTCGGCGGGATTGCCCTGACGGAAGGGCAGGTCAAGCATCGGGGACGAGGGGGCAAAAGCTTTGGCGGGATCAACCCCCATGACGAGGACGTTGTTCTGCAGTACAGCATAGGCATCGTTGGCCTCGATCGCGGCCTGAGTCTCATCGGCGAGCATGAACTGGGCCGCCTCAATCGGGAAAACCTGTCCCCGCTTGAAGCCTTTGGCACTCTCCAGCACCGGGAGTTTATCCGGTGCTACGCCGTTAGGCAACATGCTGATGACAACATCAGGAAAACCGGGGCTTGGCAGGAAGGGCTTGGTAAGGGAGCGGCCCCAGGTTTCAATGGCGGTATAAAGGCCGAGAGCCAGACTGACCGTGATCACGGCACCGGCAACACGTCCCATCTGGCGGGAGAGAGGTGCACGCAGGAGGCGCGGCTCGAGACCTACCAGACGACAGAGGGGGGCGGCAAAGATTGTTTCGGTGAGCAGGATCATGAGGGGCGTCAGCAAGGCCGAACCGACAACAATTGCCGGCAGAGCCACGGCCAGAAGCAGGGTTGAGCGCAGGTCCTTTGAGAGTTGCGGCAGAGTCGAGATCAGCGGAGCCGGCAGCAGGAGCAGTAGTCCGGTGACCGTGCTGGCGAGCGAGAGCTTGCGTCGTTCCGAATAGACTCCCTGCAGAATATCAAGCGGCTTCAAACGCACCGCCTGGACGCTCGGGATGAGGGCGGCGGCAATCACCGCCAGCAGTCCGCAGATGACTGCAGCACGTACAGCACCGGCTCCGAGCACAGCTCCGGTTGGAAAAGCATCCGGCATACGGGCGACCATCGCCCGGAGCACCAGCCAACCCCCGAGGATACCCGCTGCGAGACCGAGAACTGCCAGCAGGATACCGTCGAAAAGTGTCAGTAGATAAACATGGCGACGCGAAGCTCCGATCGAACGCAGCAAGGCCAGCATGCGTACCCGCTGACGTACCCCGAGCGAAAGGGTGGTGACGATAATCATGATCGCCGCCAGTCCGGCCAACCCCAGGATCAACGGTGCCGTGCGGCGGAATTGCGCGGTGGCACCGTCGTCGAGCGTAGCGATCAGATCCTCGGGCGATTCGAGACGTACCGGAGCTGCTTCGGCAGCAAAATCGGCTGCCAGGTCGAGCTGCAAGGTGCTGATTTTTGTGTCTTCGGCAAAACGTAAAAGGGCGGCATCGAAGGGGGGCCGGGCAGGATTGCGGAAGTGTTTTTCGTAAGCGGCAGTGGAAATAAAGCCTGTGGGCAGACCAAAGACACGTCGGGGCTGCAAAATATAACCGACAATGCGGGCCGGTACGATCTTCTGCGGTGCCACCAGCATGATCTCGCTGCCGACCGGTAGTCGTTGGCGCCAGAAGACAGCCGAACTCAGCACAACCTCAAGAGGCTGGTCATCGTCAATTACCCCGGCTGTATCCAGCCATTTGCCTTCGAGGGGAATGCCTTTGAAGGGATTAGCAGCAAGGTCGGTACCGGTGAGGGCGGCTCCGGGACGGGGGCCTTGGGGTGCTAGTGCACCGGCGGGACTTAGATCTAGTGAAACCGGGGTGATTGAAAAAAGATCGGCACTGGCAATACGTTTGTCCGCCGTCAGTTTTTCTGTGAGTGCGGCGGAGAGCCCCCACTCGGGTTCTTTTTCTTCCGGCGCCGACTGCATACCCATGGTACGGGCCATGACCATCGGGTTGGGACGATCCGGGATGACCCAGGCATCGTAATCGCCCACCATTTCACTGACCATCAGGCGATGTTGTGCCTGACTGGTGGCGACAGTGCCGAGCGACCAGGTGACTGTGCCGATGGCCGCCCCGACAGCCACAGTTGAGATAGCGATTCTGATCCAGTTACGTCGCGCCTCAGCCAGAACAATCTTGAGAGTGATCATGCAACGCCTCGCGCCGGAGTCCCCATGGAGGCGAAGTACTTTTCGCCGATACGGGCCGGATCACCGATACCGTC
>CAZMGQ010000403.1:0-373 GCA_964565855.1 uncultured Lentisphaerales bacterium
TACGGCCTCGTACCCCGCCGGTGTCATCGGCACCACACTCGAAAACCTGCGTCAGGCCGCTGCCGGCGAACATGCCGAATGGTCGCACGACTATCCGGAGTTTGCCCGGGTAGCCGACGAGGAAGGCTTCCCGCTGATCGCGGCGATGTACCGTGCGGTCTCCAAGTCAGAGAAGTATCACGAAGAGCGCTACAACAAGCTGGCCGCTCACATCGTCAATGACACGATGTTCAAGAGTGCCGAGCCCACGACATGGCGCTGCCGTCATTGCGGCTACATTCACGAAGGCACGGGCGCACCCGAAAAGTGCCCCGCCTGTCAGCATTCCAAGGCTTACTTCGAACGTCTGGCCGAAACCTTCTAAACTTTGAAT
>CAZMGQ010000403.1:383-2224 GCA_964565855.1 uncultured Lentisphaerales bacterium
TATTCAAGAAGTTGCGCTGGTGACCGGCGCAGCGGGCGGCATCGGTCGCGCCGTTGCGCTGGCACTGGCCGGGCGGGGGTGTCGCGTGGTGGTCAATCACCGTGCGGCATCATCCGCTGAAGCCGCAGCCGAAACCGTGCGGCAGTGTCTGGACCTTGGCGTAGAGGCCATGATGATCCAGGCCGATGTCAGCGATGAAGATATGGTCCCGGAAATGATCAAACGTGCCGAAAAAGAATTCGGCCCGATCACGATCTGTGTCAACAATGCCGGGGTTATCGCGACCAACTATATAGCCCTGACGAAACCCTCTGAATTCCGGCGTGTCATGACCCAGAATGTCGATAGTGTCTTTCTGGTTACCAAAGCCGTCATGCGTGGCATGATGCGACAGCGGCGAGGTCGGATCATCAACATATCATCCGATGCTGCCCTGTTGGGGGATCTGATGCGGGCGGCCTATTCGGCCTCCAAAGCCGCCATCCTGGGACTCACCCGGACTACGGCGCGTGAGCTGGCGGCGCAGGGGATCACGGTCAATGCTGTCTGTCCCGGCATTATTGCGACCGATATGACGGCTGATCTGCCTGAGAGTCGGCGTGAGAAGATGCTGGCGGCCATTCCACTGCGTCGTTTTGGCGAGCCGGCAGAGGTGGCTGCGGCTGTGGCTTTTCTGTGTTCGCCGGATGCGGACTATATTACCGGGGCTACTTTACACGTCAATGGCGGGCTCATCTGAGCCACGGTAAGGCTTGGGGCTTGGGGCAGCGGGATGTTTCCGTGCTGATCGTGTTAGACTGTCCTGGTTTGTGTTTGCTGGTATGCTGACGTTTGTCTGTGTTCGCTGGTGTTGCTCATCGGGGGATGACGGAGCGGGTCGTAAAGGACGGGACGTGATATCGGCTCGTCTGCTGCGTTCTCGTGCCCCTCGCAAACACTTGTTTAGCTCGGGGCACGACGCCTTGCATCCGAACCAATCTGACGCCCCGTTTTCCGACTGGTCCGCTCCGCCACCCCGGGGGCCACTCCGGGGCGCGGCCGTTGGCCTGAGCCCCGGAAAGCTTGTGGCGCAAGATTCTCCTGCCTGTGCACCGTCTTTTCCTGGGACAGGCAAGAATGCCTATCCTGCATTTTTCCCAGCAGGTGCTTGAGGCCCACTGTAGGACAGACATTCCTGTCTGTCCCGGAATAACGGTAACTCTCGCAGAATAGGGCCTCTGGTATGGTCCCTTGACAAAGCAGGCATTTTTCAGTCATTATGCCGCGCAGTTCTGGGTAAGCTGATTTGAGCTTTCGGTCGGGGGTGACCAAAGTGTTGTCAGCATCCCTAACACAGTCAACATTAATCCATCAGGGGAGATTCCGGTATGAAAGTTTCCACACGTGACATCGTATTGCTCAGCCACGTGTCAGGGATGTTGTTGGGCCTGACAGCCTGGGCCGGTTTTATCAACTTTACCGAGGAGGAGGGGTATGTCAACGGGCAACAGTTGCGCCACTCCAGTCCTGCTGATGGTTATGGCTGGAAGGCAGCTTCCGATACACCTTACATAGTTGCCACCACCAACGGAGGTTTTGTCTGGACCTACCGGGGCAATGATGAGTTCAGTAACAATGCCCGTTACCTGAAGCCGATCGAGGTCGGCTACAAAAAACCTCTATCGATTTATGTGGATTTCAAGTTCTGGGGCCTTTATGTTGTGGAGAAAACCGTAAACGGCAAACGTCAAACGGTGATCGAAGTCAATCTGGGTTCGCTGACAGACATTTATAACCGTGGGCTGGGTGTCACAATGGGAACTGTTGAGTATGGGATAGACGGAAAGTATCATGCCCAGATG
>CAZMGQ010000403.1:2234-2509 GCA_964565855.1 uncultured Lentisphaerales bacterium
GTGTTGCCGAATATCATTCCGCCGCAAGTTCACATTGACCCTGAAGATTTTGGTCTGACAGAGGAGGGGGGCGAGTGGAGCGACCTGATGCGCATGTCGATTGTCGGACAAGTTGGCGAGGATAAGATAACTCCCTTTACTGTAACGTTGACGAACCTGAACACGCAGCAGGAGGTTTTCAGCGTCAACCACACCGCCGATTTGTCAAGTTACGATGTTATCGGATTTGGCTACAAGGGGCCTACCTGCCGGACTGATATGGGGACCACACTGAT
>CAZMGQ010000404.1:0-2503 GCA_964565855.1 uncultured Lentisphaerales bacterium
GGGCTGGTCTCGCTGCGCGGTCAGTGGGTCGAAGTCAATCCGGCACAGTTGCAGGAGGTTCTCAACCACTGGCAAGAGGTCGGCGAAGTTGTCGCTGCCGAAGGAGTTTCTTTCGGCGATGCCTTGCGCCTGCTGGCCGGGGTCGTGCCCGAGAGCGGATCGCAAATGACGGTTGACGAGGAAGCCCTCACGTCCTGGAGCGGCATCCGGGCCGGTGCCTGGTTCGAAGAAACCCTCCAGCACCTGCGCCAACCCCAGGATGACAACGCCGCCCTGCCCTGCGCCGCTGCACTGCACGCGACCCTGCGCCCCTATCAGGCCACCGGCGTACGCTGGCTGCACTTCATCTCCAGCCTCGGGCTCGGCGGCTGCCTGGCCGACGACATGGGCCTCGGCAAAACCCTGCAAACCCTCGCCCTCCTGCAGTGGCTCAAACAGGAAGCCGGGCAACATGCCCCCTCGCTGCTGGTCGTTCCGGCCTCACTACTGGCCAACTGGCAGTCCGAAGCCGACCGCTTCACCCCCGGACTGCGCCTCCTGATCGCCCATCCCTCCGGCAACCAGACTCAAACCCTCAACGAGTGCCGCGAAAATCCTGAGGAGGTCTTGCAGTCGTTCGATCTCGTTGTCACCACCTACGGCATGACCGCCCGCACCGCCTGGCTGACGGAGGTCTCCTGGCACCTCGTAATCCTGGACGAAGCCCAGGCCATTAAAAATCATGCCACACGTCAGGCACGTGCTGTCAAAAGTTTGAAAGCCCGGTCGCGAATCGCACTGACCGGAACACCGGTCGAAAACCGCATCTCCGACCTCTGGTCACTCTTCGACTTCATCAATCCCGGCCTGCTCGGCAGCGCACGCAGCTTTGCCAGCTATATCCGCAACCGGGCCGAAATGCCGGAGGCCTACGCTCCCCTGCGTCGCCTGACACGCCCCTACATCCTGCGTCGCCTCAAGACCGACCGCAAGGTCATTTCCGACCTGCCCGACAAAACAGTCATGCCGACCTTCTGCAACCTCAGCCAGGCCCAGGCGGCCCTCTACGCCACCCAGGTACAGCAGTTGAGAGACGCACTGGAAGACGAGGCAGGCGACAGCCCCATGAAGCGTCGTGGCTTGATCCTGGCGACCCTCATGCGCTTCAAACAAATCTGCAATCATCCGGCACAAGCCCTTGGCGATGACGACTTTGACCCCTCACGCAGCGGCAAGTTCCTGCGCTTGCAGGCCATCTGCGAAGAACTGGCCGAACGGCAGGACAAGTTGCTGATCTTTACCCAGTATCGCGAAATGACCGCCCCACTGGCGGCTTTTCTGGCGACAGTCTTCCAGCGTCCCGGACTGGTCCTGCATGGCGCCACCCCGGTAGCACGCCGACGCGAGCTGGTTGCCGACTTCCAGCGCGACGACGGCCCGCCCTTCTTTGTACTTTCTCTCAAGGCTGGTGGTACGGGACTCAACCTCACCCAGGCCTCACACGTTGTGCATTTCGACCGCTGGTGGAATCCGGCCGTGGAAAACCAGGCCACCGACCGCGCTTTCCGCATCGGCCAGAAACAGAACGTCCTCGTCCATACCTTCATCACCCGCGGCACTGTCGAAGAACGTATCGCCGCCATGCTCGACGAAAAACTGGCCCTCGCCGACGAAATCCTCAGCGGCAGCGGCGAAGCCATGCTGACCGAAATGCCCGACGACGAACTGCTCGATTTCGTCTCACTCGACCTCGCCAAAGCCACCGGCTGACCTTTTACCACATCAGGAGTCATCATGAGCCGTTATTATCGCAACTCGTACTACGGTTATTATCCCCGATCCAAAAGCAAGGGCGAACGCATCGCCGAAGCTGCCGCAAAACTGGCATCCCTGCAGAAGAAGGGGCACAAACTGTCCCCGGTAACCCTCGAAGGGCGCGCCATTACAAAAACCTGCTGGGGCCAAGCTTGGTGCAAAAATATCGAATCCTATCACGACTATGAAAACCGCCTGCCGCGCGGACGCTCCTATGTGCGCAGCAACTCTGTGATCGACCTCCAGATCGAGTCGGGTGTCGTCAGTGCCCAGGTGATGGGTTCGGAACTTTACCGCATCAGCATCAATATCGCACCTGTCACCGAAGATGAATGGCAGAGAATCTGCACGACTTGCAGCGGCAAGATCGGATCGCTGGTCGAACTCTTGCAGGGACAGCTCTCCACCGAGGTTATGGAGGTCATGACACGCCCCGGCGAAGGGCTCTTCCCCCGCCCCGAAGAAATCAAGCTCAAGTGTTCCTGCCCCGACTTTGCCGGGCTCTGCAAACACCTCGCAGCCGTCCTCTACGGTATCGGTCACCGGCTCGACCAATCACCGGAACTGCTTTTCCTGCTGCGCGGGGTCATTTTTGGCATCCAACCAGGTAATGTTTACCTTTTGCTGCCCTTCCTGTTGCCCCCCCTGCTGTCCGTTTTGCTCTCCCTGCCCCTGGCCGCCGCCCTGTCTGGTGTTCATAGTGTTTTTT
>CAZMGQ010000405.1:0-2502 GCA_964565855.1 uncultured Lentisphaerales bacterium
CCCTGTCCGGTGAAGTTTTCAACACGGCGGGTCTCGATGTTGAAGCGGGTCAGGGTGGCAAAGTGCGGACCCTGCCAGAACGGATTGCTCCGATACCCCTCTCCCTTGTTCCGGTCGATCCCGGCATTGGCCGCATAGAAATACTTGTCGTCGGCAGCCACGGCAACTTCACTGTGGGGCGTACCATGCGGATACTTGTAGCCCGCCAGCCAGTTGCCTGCGGCATCAAACCGCGCCACCGCAAAACCGCCTTCGGCCATCGGTGTGGATACGAAAAAACTGTCGGAGTTGGCACAGGCATCCACAAACCAGTAGTGATCCGAACCGAATGGCAGCAGTCCGGGCACCCGCCCGTTGGCGAACAGTCGCAGAAACTCGGCCCTCAGACCCGGATGATGCAGCGTACGCCAGCGATAACTGCCCGGCGCTACCAGATTACCGTCTTCATCGCGACCATCCCAGTCGATCCGTCGTTCGCCCGCCTTGGCATCGGCACCCGAAATCAGGTTGCGGATACGCTTCCCTGCCGCATCCTCAATCACCACCGTCAACCGGCCGTCCATCGGCTGTCTTACATTAAAATGAATACTGTCCCGGATATCGGTGACCTTCTGACGGTATCCTTCGATCTCGATCTTTTCCCAGCCGGATGGATCACTGTCCAACAGCGGAGCAAAGGGCGCCCGTCCGTCCTGCACCAGATAACGCTCCACCCGCACGGGTGTGGCACTGTCCGGACTCTGCCACAGAGCCCGCAGCCCGAGCAAGATCGCCTCCGGCAATTTCTGCTCGCCCAGATCTTTCCAGGCGATACGCTGCTCAAACTTCCGCAGACCGTCAACCCCGGCAATTTCAGACGAATCTCTGATGGTTCTGACGACTGTCTTCCGGCCGACCACCCCCACTTCGATCTCCGGCAGTTCCGTTACACCGGCCGTGCCGCCAAGCTGCAACGTTACGACCACAGCTTCATCGTCAAACTCCAGCGCATAGCGGCAGGTCGGCTGTATGCCGGATGAAACATCCGTAAATACCAGATCGGAGGCGCTTGCCACGGCAAATCCCAGCAATATCAGAGCGGCAGTTGTTCTCATTTGACTCTTCCGAACGAAAAGGTGAATCGCATGTGTTGTGCACAGTCCATGATGTGACATTTCACGCCTATTTGTCAAATCAATTTGACTTCGACTTTGTTGCCGCTTTCAGTTACTATTTCAGACGATTTTTATTTTGACCACTTCCGGACAACAGCAGGATGCCCACCAGACCAGACCCTTCGGCCGAACTCACCACTTGTGCCCCCGTTCCCTCTAGCAGCCAGTCAGCGCCCAGAGCCCCGGCCGGCAGCCTGACCGTTGCCCTGCTGAGTTATGTGGGCGCCTTCATCACCAACTTCAACGTCATGTCGTTTTTTGCTCCCGCCGAAGCGGTGCTGACAGAACTGGGGTTTCATGAAATCCATGTCGGCATGGCCCAGACCTCCTACACTACGGGGCAGGTCATTATCATGCTGGCCTACAGTTTCCGTTTGCGGCGACTCGGCGACCGTGCCATCCTGCTGATGGCCTTCCTGCTGCTGGTAGCCGGCAATCTGGTCGCCTGTGGCGGCACGGCACCGCTGATTTCCATCTCACGCCTGATGTTCGGCGGTGCCTCGGCCAGCTTTATCTTTGCCATCACACGCCTGACTTTCCTCCACTTCGCTCACCAGCGCACCCTCATGGTGGGCATGACGCATGTCGCCTTCCTGATGGGCACGATCCTGATGATGGTGATCGGCGGCGCCTGGCATCTCGCCTCAGGCAGTTGGCTCAAACTTTCGGCCCAGCTCGCCGCCATCTCAGCCCTGCCCCTGATTCCGGCCCTGCTCTGGTGTCCGGTAAACCGTCCCGCCTCGGAAGCAAAGCAGCAGCAACCCCGCCGCATGAGCGAGGTCTGGCGCCCCCTCTCTTACCGCCTCACCATCCCGGCTCTCACCACTTATATTTTCGGCGAAGGTGCGCTGATTTTCTTCCTGCCGCTCTATATCCAGCGCTATCTCAATGGCAGCATGTTCGAAGTGGCGCTCGGTGGCGGCATTTTCCTGGGCTCCCTGTTGCTCGGTCGCCTGATACTCTGTGCCCTGTTTGCCAAAACTGACGAACTACGCGTTCTGCCCGCCTTCAATCTGGTGGCCTGGGTTTTCCCTTTTCTGATTCTGTTGCCGCTGCCTCTGCCCGTCCGGGCCCTGCTCCTCGCCATTGGCGGCTTTATGCTGGGGCCGGTGCCCGTGTTGATCCTCAATACCGGCGTCCGCCTCGCGGGGGGTCACCTCGACAACGCCATCGTGCTCACCAACCTGCTCTTTGCCAGTGGCGGCATCGTCGGCGGCCTGATCATCGGTACACTCAGCCGCAAATTCAGCATCCCCCTGGCCTTTCTCGTAGCCTGCTCCACCGCCATGATCTGTCTCATCCCCCTCTTCTTCGCCCGCAGCTTTATACAGCCCGAAGATGAGAGCCC
>CAZMGQ010000406.1:0-2501 GCA_964565855.1 uncultured Lentisphaerales bacterium
TAAAGCTGGATCTCCTCATAGTCGGTCAAGCCGTCGCCATCGGTATCGGCGGTGCGGGGGTCGGTCTGATGCCAGAACTCGTAAAAGTCAGTAACGCCGTCACCGTCACGGTCGAGTCCGCTGTCGTGAACCAGGGGGTCGCCGTGGGTCCAGATTTCCCAGAGGTCGGGGATACCGTCCTTATCACTGTCCTGTGCCGAATAGAAATACCAGTCCGGCACCGGTGCTTGGAAAGGGGGCACTGAAGAAATCGAACCATCGGCCTCCCGAATCTGGAGGCCCTGAGTGGCCGGTTTGCCTTGCTGGATGTTGGCTGACATGGCTTCGAGCAGTTTGGTTGTATCTGTACGTGAGATGATGATGCCGCTATCGATTGGTGTCCCGCCGGATTTGGCAGAGCCGACGGCGGCTTTGCTGTGTGCGTTGGCGCTGCCGCCCTTGCCGCCGCCATAGGCTGTAACCAGCGCCAGTGCCAGCAGGGCCGCCACACGTAGCGACCAGTGGCTTTGCCACAACCGTTGTACCAGTGGCACCTGCCACAGATCAACCAGGGTCCGGCGAAAGAGAGCCAGCAGCAGGGCAGCCGGAACAGCCGCCGCCAGAATCATGATCTCTGGTGAGACTTGTAGCAATGGACTAACGAATTATGATCACCGAGGTAAAGATGTTTCCGCTGGAAACAGGCTTGTATCTCCCGAAACAGAGCACCATTCAGCGACCTTGTTGCCTGTCTCAAGCGAAAGCGTGGCTGAACGTCCGGCATCGAACTGTAATGCATCACCAACTGCCGTCACAGCTAACGCAAGTATAAGAATCTCCGTATAATAACGTTCCCAATTCATACTTTAATTTTATCAAATAAAATTCTGCGTGGCAACCCCCAAAAAATTGCCGCGACATGCATAATGTAATGCTCATTTTTTCGTTGTAGCGACGACAAGTTAGCACCGGGCACGTCATGCCGCCCTCGTCCGTGGCGGCCGACTGGACGTCACCCAGGGCTGGACCGTCTTCTTCCGTCACTCCTACAACGAAGCCCGCAACGCAGTCCTCATATACTGTCACGCCTTGTGATCTGGCGTTTAAACCGGGGATCTGGTATAATTAAGGCAGAGAAATGTGCAGATGTAAGGAGGCGTAATGGAGGTGGCTTTTTATTTTTTTGCCGGTTTGCTGGTCGGTGGTGTGCTGTGCTGGCTGATAGCCTGGCTGGTGGTTGCAGGACGTGTGCGCAAGCAGTCGGAGCGGCAGTTGGCTGAGGTGGCGGAACGGGCAAATGAGGCTGAGGGACGTGCCGCCAACCAGCAGGGGATCGCCCAGGAGCTGCGACTGCAGAATGAAGGACTGGTTGCGGCGGTTGACCAGTTGCGTGAGGAGCTGGCGCGTGAAAATATCGGGCGGGTAAAGGCCGAAACACAGAAAGCAGAGGCTCTGCTGCGACTTGAAGACGAGAAAAAGATTTTTGAAGAGAGCCGTGGCAAGCTGGGAGAGACCTTCAAGGCACTGGCAGGGGATACACTCGAGAGCAGTACAGACAACTTTTTGAAGCTCGCCCGGGAAACGCTGGAAAAGATGCTGGTTACAGCCCGTGGTGATCTCGGGCAGCGGCAGGAGGCGATTCAGGGAATGGTCAAGCCGCTGACCGAATCGATCAGCCGCTTCGATGCCCAGGTGCGCAGCATGGAACGGGAGCGGCAGACCTCGCAGGCCGGTCTGGCGGAACATCTGCGGCATCTGACTACGGCGCATCAGCAGTTGCAGCAGGAAACAGCCAATCTCGTTACGGCACTCCGCAAGCCGCAGGTACGTGGACGCTGGGGCGAGATGACGTTGCGCCGCACGGTGGAGCTGGCGGGTATGTCGGCTCATTGCGATTTCAGTGAGCAGGTGACTGTCAGTGACGATGAGGGGCGGCACCGGCCGGATCTGATTGTGAGGCTGCCGGCGGGTCGTGAGGTGGTGGTCGATGCCAAGGTTTCGCTGGAGGCCTATCTGGATGCGACTGAGGCTAAAAGTGTCGAGGCACGTGACCAGGCGATGGCGCGACATGCGGCCCAGATCCGCAGCCACATGAATGACCTGGCATCCAAGGGCTATTGGAACCAGTTTACAGCGGCACCGGAATTTGTGGTGATGTTTATCCCGGGCGAATCATTTTTCGGGGCGGCGGTGGATGCCGATCCGACATTGATCGAAGATGGACTGGAGAAACGGGTGGTAATGGCAACTCCGACGACGCTGATTGCACTATTGCGTGCCGTGGCCTACGGCTGGCGGCAGGAGCAGATCGCCCGCAACGCTCAGGAAATCAGCGCACTCGGCAAACTGCTTCACGAACGCATCAGGGTCATGGCTGACCATATAGCCGATATTGGCAGCGGGTTGGAACGGGCCAACACTTCCTACAACAGGGCGGTCGGTTCACTCGAAGCACGGGTGTTGCCGGCGGCACGGAGATTCAGTGACCTCGGGGCGGCCGGCAGTGACGAGATTGAATCGCT
>CAZMGQ010000407.1:0-2495 GCA_964565855.1 uncultured Lentisphaerales bacterium
ATCGCTCCCTATTCCATCATCGACGCGAACGGCATGGTCATGTTCCTCTCGACCAAGGGCTTCGTGAAGATCAGCGAACGCGGCACCATCACGCCAATCGGCAGCACCACAGCTTGGCCAGTGTTCGCTGATGAGACCATTGTGGGCAAGCGTGTGGTGCTCGGTGCGGGTTCGCACGGATTTAGTGTGTTTGTCGAAGCAGATCAGCTGATTGAGGTATACGGCGCCACTGTCGCCGATATTTCAGTGGCGGAGTAGTCAACACCCATTTAAGAATTCTCACAGCGCCGTCGATATCTTCAAACTGAGAGCTTTTTCAGTGGAGGAGGTATCTGGTGAGCCGATCGAAGTCGATGCTGACCCCGTTATTATTGGTGCTGATACTGGGCTTGACTGCTTGTGTGCCTGAGGCGTCATCCGGAATCATTGGCGGGAACAATGGCAGCACGACTCCGGGTTCCGCCCAACACCCAGACAACGATAGGCGGGATGATTCGAATAACTCGAATAAGTCGGACGATTCAGATTCTTTAGCCGATCCTGCGGATGCTTCGCCACAGGGCATGAGCCGGGCAGAGTGTGTGATTGGCATCTGGCAGGCGGATAATGCGGTGTTCGAAAGCTATATGAACAGTCTGGTTCCCGAACCGAGTATGCGGATGTCGATCACCGGCGCCAGCCTGATTCGCTTTGATGCTGCGGGGCAGTTCTTTTCGTGGCGTGAGGATTTCACCATGACCACCCGGGCGCAGGGTCAGACGGTCACCCATGTTTCGAATAGTGCCGAAACCGGGGACTACGGCCTGGTACTTGATTGGGGATCCTCGCCGTCGACCGACTTCTTGTGGGTGGCTGAAACGATGACGGTGATTAAGGACGAGGTGTTCAACATTGGTGGGATTGCCACCGTGGTTGAGGATGGTTCCGGCTCAGCAGTCGAACTATTCAATGGCTACCAGGGGGAGCTGCCGGTGGTCGACGGCGAACCGATGGAGGGCAGCCTGCCGTTTACCTGCACCAAAAATACCCTGACCTTCGAGTTCGATGTCGGCAAAACCATGCCCTACCATCGCATCACTACATCCGGTTAGATAAAGCAGCCTGGCGGGAAGTTCCAAAACGGATCGTGCCCGCTTTCGTGAGTCGGCGGATTGCAGGGTGAGGAAAAGCGCTGACCGGTTACGCTTGATGCATGGCGATCTATATTGACCCACCGGTGTGGCAGGCACACGGCACACTATGGAGCCATTTGTACTCTGACCAGAGTTATGACGAGTTACACGAGTTTGCGGCACGGTTGCCGCTGCCCCGACGCGGTTTTGACCTTGACCACTATGACATTCCGGCATCTCGCTACGAGCAGGCGATAGAATTCGGCGCGATTCCGGTCGGAATCCGTGATGTGGTGCGCCTTCTTGGCAACTCTGGACTGCGGGTGCGACCAGCAGAGCGTGAGGCAATGCGGCCAATCCGGCGCCTCGAATTTTTGGTGCAGCACTGGCAGCAGCTTGCCGAGCCCCTCGGAATTGACGGTTCTGGTGAATCCGTACATCAGTGGGCGGTGCTCGGCCACGAATTGCTCGGCCGCTGGAATGAACCGCATCGCCGCTATCACGATGAAAAACATCTTGAAGATGTGTTGTTAGCGCTCAACCACCTGACCATTTTTGGTGAGCATCCGGATGCCATTACCCAGACCGCCGCCTGGTTTCATGATGCGATTTACCAGGGGAATCCGAGTGACGATGAGCAGCAATCAGCCGAGTATGCGGTGCGCTCACTTGAAACGCTGGGGCTTTCTGGCAAGCAGGTGCAAGCAGTGGGTGAACTGATTGTGGCGACCACGCCGAACACCACCCATCACGAGATCAGCGCTCAGCTTGCCCATTTGCTGGATGCCGACCTGGCAATACTCGGCGCCGGTGAGCAGCGGTACCGAGAATACACTGTGGCGGTGCGAGCCGAATATGCTCATGTGCCTGAGGGCCAGTTTCGTGAAGGCCGCGCGAGTATTCTGAGCCATTATCTTGCGCAGCCCAGTATTTATCAGACACCGGCGGGTCAGCAACTCTGGGAACAGCGGGCCAGAGTCAATCTGGCTCAAGAAATCACGGCACTCCGAGAGCCGAAGGGTGAGCGCGACTCTTAGTGGCCGTGGGGCTGCGGCGAGGCTTCCTGGTCTGCCGGGGTCTTGACAAAGAAAGCGAGCACCACCGCAACCAAAGCGATGGCAGCGGCAATCAGGAACGCCATCCGAGCTCCCGGCGCGCCAGCCACCGGAACTGTCAAGCCAGTCAGTTCGCCGGCATGAAGGATGCTGGAATAGAGGGCGATTAGGATGGCAACACCGGCTGCCCCGGCAACCTGCTGCAGGGTGTTCAGCACCGCCGAACCATGCGAATACAGATTTCGGGTCAGCGAACCAAGCGAAGCAGAAAACAGTGGCGTAAATGACATTGCCATACCCACCGACATTGCGGTTTGCACAATGACCA
>CAZMGQ010000408.1:0-2489 GCA_964565855.1 uncultured Lentisphaerales bacterium
CGATGAACCGGCACATCAGGGCGAAAAACCAGCCGCCTTCCCCACCCTGCCAGATGAAAACCGCGGCATCGTTATCTTCTGGATCGCTGCCGCCCTCATTGCAACCTTGCTGGCACTGGGACGTTACACTCAGCTCTACCGTCTCTTCTACTCCCTGCCCCTGATGCACAACCTGCGGGCTCCGGTCAAGTTCCACCACCTGACCGAATTGGCCATGGCTATCCTCAGTGCCTTCGGCCTGGCCGCTGCCCTCAGAGCAGCGGACGACACCAGCCACTGCCGACGCCCTCTGCTGATCATGCTCGGGCTCGCCCTCGCCGCCATGCTTGTCACCGCCCTCGGCGGTATCCTCAGTCCGGCTCCCTCAGCCACAATCACATCACGTCTGGCCGGACTGGGGCTGGCCAATCTCGAACCCCGCCTGAGCGAGCACTACCTCAATGCCTGCCTCAAAACTGCCGCTCGCTTTCTCACCGGAGCCCTCTTTTTTGCCCTGATCGCCTTCGCCCCTGCCAAACACCGCCGCCTGCTGGCCACCGGTACCGCCGCGCTTCTGTTGATCGCCGCCACAATCGATCTCGCCCTGGTAGCCCGCCCCTATGTCAACGAAATCGATGTCGCTCCGCTCTACGCCCGAAATCCGATTGCCGAAAACCTGCTCGCCGACCAGACATCCGATGGCATGGCCGTAGCCTTACAACTGGGTCAGGCAAACCCACCCAGCGAGCATCCCCTGCTCTGGTCCTTCCAGCGCGAGGGCTTTGAATATGCCACCCCGCCACTTAACGCCACGCTCGAATGGCCGGTGCTTCAATCCTGGACACGCTTCGGCCCCGACATCCGCAAACAGTGGCAGTTCTGGGGCGCCCGTGTCCTGCTGACAACCCCCCAATCTCTCCCCAATCTGATCCGGCTGCCCGAGTTCAAACTGCTCGGCACCTATGCTCTCCGCAATGGCCGCATCGCCTCCGTTCCACCCGAACAGGCACAGTTCGGTGCACTACAGCACAACAACTGGCTACCCCCGGCTGTCCTCTACACCCGCTGGCGCAGTGCCGACAAGGACAACTCCTGGGAAATCATGGCCGATAAAGGCCTGCAATTCGACCGGGAGATCGTTGTGCAGAACGCACCCGAATGCAAGTCGCAGGCGGAACCGACAATCATTCCTGCAAAGATTGTCACTCCTCCCGGTCGCGCCTCCGGCCGCCAGTGCCGTATCGAGGTCAAATCCACCGAGCCGGGGATGTTGTTCCTGCGTGAGCGTTTCGACGGCATCCCGCAGGTCAACGTACGGGTCAACGGCCAACGGCAACCCGCCCTGCGTGCCAATGCCTTCTTCTGGGCCGTCCCGCTCGAAGCTGGCGAGCATACGGTTGTCTTCACCCCTGCCCTCGCCTGGTGGCGCCTGGTACTGCATCTGCTGACCCTGCTGCTCACCATCGCCGCCTTCACCGACCTCCACCGAAAAGACAGCACCACCAGCTAACGCCAGTAGCAAACTACCAGTTTGCAATTGCCGCTCAAGGGGGTTTTAGCTAGTATCAGCGCAGTGCTTTTTTTGTTTTGCCTTAGATACCGATCAACCCTAAACCAACTCCCCTGTATGGCATCCCGAACAATAGTCTATGCTCCCAACTGGCTGGGCGATGCCATCATGGCCATGCCGGCACTGCAGGTCTGGCGGCGCTGGAATCCCGGCACACACCTGAGCCTGCTGACCAAGCCCGCAATTGCGCCCCTCTGGCAGATGCATCCATCTGTCAATGAAATCCTGACTCTGAAGCCCGGCACCATCGGCACCTTCCGGACAGCCGCCGCGCTCCGGAGAACAGGCTTTGCCGATGCCCTGCTCCTGCCCAACTCTTTTCGCTCGGCCCTGATTGCCCGGCTCGCCAACATTCCCCGTCGTCGCGGCTTTGCCCGTCATGCCCGCGGCTGGCTGCTCTCCGAACGGGCTCGTCCCCGTCTAGCTACCAGGCACCAACACCAATGCTGGGAAAATGCCGATATCCTGCTCGGTGACGGCTGGTGGGAGGGAGAAAAGCTCCCGCCGCCGGATCTGCGCGTTCCCGAAAGCCTGATCCGTGCCTCCTGCCGTGCACTCCAGATACCGCCCGGCGGCCTGCTGGCAGGCATCATCCCCGGAGCCGCCAGGGGCGATTCCAAGCGCTGGCCCCATTTTGCCGAAGCCGCTGCTCAACTGGCACAGGAAATCGACCACTTGCGGTTTGTCGTACTGGGGACTGCGGCAGAGTCCGGACTCTGCCACGAAGTCTGCCGCCGGATCGGCCCGGCTGCCACCTCGGTTGCCGGACGTACCTCGATGCCACAGTTTGCGGCATTGCTGGCGGCGTGTCAGGTGGTGCTCTGCAACGACAGCGGCGGCATGCACCTGGCGGCCGCTGTCGGGACGCCAACCGTGGCAGTTTTCGGCCTGACCGATCCAGAACGTACCGGCCCACTGGGACCGGAACATGCCATCATCC
>CAZMGQ010000409.1:0-2477 GCA_964565855.1 uncultured Lentisphaerales bacterium
AGCAGGCTGTAACCGGTGGTTATGGGAGGCAGGTTGTCGGAAGGATGATTCTGTTGCTGGGCAGGCATTGGCGGCTACTCGTCGGTGGTAATCGGGCGGCTTTCGATCAGCTCGTTGTTGCGCCAGACTCCTTGATGACGGGCTCCATCGCTCGACACATAAATGCCTTCGCCACGACGCAGTACGCCTTTGCGCCAGGTGCCCTCGACACGACCTCCGTTGCCATACTGATAAATACCCTTGCCGTGCGGCATATCATTGTCCCACTCACCGGCATAAACGTCGCCATTCGGGTAGCTGAAGGTGCCCTGGCCCTGTTTGCGGCCCCGGTTCCACTCGCCGACATACTTGTGTCCACCGGGCTGTTCCATGGAGCCCTGACCGTGGAACCTGTCGCGTCTGAGTGTGCCACGGTAAATCGAGCCGTCTATCAGACGCAGGGTGTGGATCGTTTCGCCAGTTTCAGGGTCCACCGCTGCCACTGCATCGGGCTTCGGCTCTGCCTGTGTTGCGGGAGCTGCGGGCCTGGTAGCAGCAGGTGGATCTTCCAGATTGATACGTGGGCGCAGGGGAGGGGCGGTGCCTGCCTCGGCGGCCCGGATGACGGAAGCCGAGCGTGGCAGCGGCTGGGTCAGCTTGAGGCCCGGTCTGGTATCGGCGGCTTCGGCGGTCGTTCCGGCGGGGGAAGTTTCGGGAGCGGTTCTGGCGGGGGGAGACTCCACTGTCGGACGCGGTGCAGCAGCACCAGCGGCAACCAGGGCCATCCGTACTTCTTCGCTCGTCGCCAAATTGACCGGCTGTTGGCCGGCGGCATTTGTCCCTGAGTGGTCCGCACCTTTCTCCAGCAGCACTTTTACAGCCTTTAGCTGGTTGCCGGCTGAAGCAATGTGCAGCGGAGTGTGGCCACTGTTGTCGGCACCGTTTATGTCGGCACCAGCATCCAGCAGGTATCCTATGGCTGCCGCATCGCCCCGTTTGGCCGAAAAGTGCAGTGCTGTCCAACCGTTGGCTGCCTTGTCTCCGACCGCTGCTCCCTCTTTGAGCAACAGTCTCAGGCAGTCGTGTTTTTCCTTGTCAGCCGCCCAGTGGAGCGGCGTGGTTTTTTTGTCGGTACGGACATTGTTCGGCATTCCGGCCTGGAGGAGAATATAGGCGATTTCCATCCGGTCGAGCGCCACAGCATAGTGCAGGGGACTGATACCTCCCGCATGGGTGGCGTTCATTGTCTGAGCCGGTTCATTCTCCAGCATCGAGCGTACGGCCGACACATCGCCGAGGTGAATCGCCACAAAAACATCAGCCGCACCAGTCTGGGCCTGCAACTGCCCCAGACAGGTCAGGGCCAGCACGAGGGTCAAAAATCGTATTTTCATCGTTCCATCCATTCAGAAGAATTGCAACGGCGACTACAGTACTCAAAACTCCGCCAGACTGCCACCCAAAACTGGCGATTACTGCCGTGAGCCCATGACTTTTGTGTAAAGGGCGAGCAGTTCGGTGGAGCGCTGGATCAGTTGTTGAGCTTTGGTACGGTTGAGGTTGAGCGCCTGATTCATAGCAGCGGCGGCCTGGTCGTTGCGACCGCTGCGCAGGTTCATGGTTGCCAGGTCCAGCCAGGCTTCGAGATCGCCGGGCGAGCGTTTGAGGTGCCTCACCAGCACCTTGATCACTGAGTCGTACTGTCCGGCCGTGGCATGGATCGAGGCCATCATCATCAGGATTTCCGAAGGTAGATCGGACCGTGCAAGCTCAATATCCGGAATGCGCTGGAGGGTGGCCGAGGCTTCAGCAGATTTTTTGAGCTGCTGATAGATCCGTGCCGCCTCGATATAGTGAATCGGCGTCATGGCACCGCTTTCGATTGCCGGTTGCAGGAGTGCGGGGATGGCGGCCTGGCGACCGAGCTTGACGTAGCTGTAGGCCAGTTCCAGCACCTCGTCGGGCGTCAGACCGGCTTCGGTCTGTTGCCGGGCCTCGAGCGAGGCTGCGAGAATGCTGATATCGCGCACCTGGGCGACGTTCTGGAGGATATCCGGCAGGCGGGGATTGTTGGGGTCGGCCTCGTAAAGCAGCGAGAGCATGTCGTGGGCTTCGTCCATCCGGCCATAGGGCATCAGGATTTCCTGGGCCAGGCGCAGGTTGGCCTCGGGACTGACAGGATAGAGTGCTCTGGCTTCGCGGAAGGCCCGTTCGCTCTGGCCGGGCAGGCCGCGGGCGGCATAAAGACCGGCGATGGCACCGCGCAGCTTGGAGAAAGACTTGCGTGCGACCAGATCGCGCGGGTAGCGCGGGTTGGCCAGCAGGCGGCGTGAGTACCAGTCCCAGAAGTCCATGTCGGTCACAACCGTCTCGCGCCTGAGAGGCGTCTGGTCGCGGTTGATCTTCATGATCAGACCGTGGGGCGTGAGGTGCGGGAACATCCAGCGGATGGTGTAGCTTTCCTCGACGTAGAAATCGTGACGATCGCGGTTCCGCTT
>CAZMGQ010000410.1:0-2476 GCA_964565855.1 uncultured Lentisphaerales bacterium
TCTTGCAGAAAGAGACTGTATAACAGACATTCTTGTCTGTTCAGAGAAAGCAAAAACATCTGTCCCTTTGCTGTCTCGAGCGCAGTTTCAGTATCTGTTTCTGAACAGACAGGAATGTCTGTCATACAGATTTGGACATACGCCATCTTTCACCCGACGGGTGAATATTTCGTGGAGGGCGAACCGGTGGTGAGCCGTCAGAAATGGTTTGGTTTTCTATGGGCTGTGTCAGATGGCGTCCTGCGCCCGGGCAAGGGCTCCGGTGAGTCTTTCCAAATCCTGTCTGGTATGGGCGGTGGAGGTGAAGGCGGTTTCGAACTGTGAGGGCGGCAGGTAGATACCTTCTCCCAGCAGATAATGAAAGAGCCGTCCGAAACGTTCGGTATCGCTCTCCTGTACCTGCGCAAGATTCTGCGGCACTTCGGGGCGACAGAAGACGGTGAAGGCGCCTGAGATCTGGCGGACACTGCCACCGGCAAAGCTGAGCGGCATATCGCCGGCGAGTCGCGCATGGGGATTCTCACGCTTGATCTTGCGCAGGGTGGTCAGTCCAGCCGCCACGGCGAGCGGGTTGCCGCTGAGGGTGCCGGCCTGATAAACCAGACCTGTGGGTGCCAGTTGCCGCATCAGGTGGCTGGGCCCTGCCAGAGCCGCGAGCGGCAGGCCGCCCCCGATGATCTTGCCGAGGCAGGTAATATCCGGCTCAATACCGAGCAGTGCGCCGTAAGTGGTCGGGCCGAACCGGAAGCCGGTAATGACCTCATCGAAGATCAACCGACTGCCGTATTGGCGGGTCAGTCTGCGCAGTCCCTCCAGAAAACCGACTTTGGGCGGCACCAGCCCCATGTTGGCGGCGATCGGCTCGACAATGATGGCGGCAATATCGTCGCCACGCGTGTGAAAGATTTTCTCCACGGCTGCCAGATCGTTGTAGGGTGCGACGAGCGTCTTTGAAGCGACGGAGGACGGGACGCCTGCCGAAGAACTCTGGCCGCGACTGAGGAGGCCGCTGCCGGCGGCGACGAGCATGGCATCGGCATGGCCGTGATAACAGCCGTCGAACTTGAGGATCAGGTCGCGTCCGGTTGCGCCGCGTGCCAGGCGCAGGGCAGTCATGACGGCTTCGGTGCCGGAGCTGACACAGCGCACCTGCTCAGCGGAGGGGACCATGCCGACAAGAGTCTCGGCAAACTCGACCTCACGACGTGTGGCAGCTCCGAAGCTGGTGCCGTCGCGGGCGGCGGCCGTTATCGCCTCGACGATTTCGGGGTCGGCATGACCGAAGAGCAGCGCTCCCCAGGACATGCAGAAGTCGATCAGCTCGTGGCCGTCAACGGTATGGAGGCGTGAACCGGCGCCGCGCTCAAAAAAAATCGGCGTGCCGCCGACTGAGCGGAAGCTGCGCACCGGACTGTTGACACCGCCGGGGATGAAATGTTGTGCGGCGTTGAAAAGTAATTCATGTTTCGAAAAACGCATGGTATCTGGCCCAGTAGGTAAGGATGATATCGGCTCCGGCTCGCTGGATCGCCAGCAGGTTTTCGCGCACCAGTGAAGCCAGATCACCGCCGCCACTGGCGGCGAGACTGTGGAGCATGGCATATTCGCCGCTGACATTGTAGGCTGCCAGCGGGAGATCGGTCTGTTGCCGGACGCGCCGAATGATGTCGAGGTAGAAAGTGGCGGGTTTGACCATCAGGATGTCCGCCCCTTCGGCGGCGTCGAGGTACGACTCGCGCAAGGCGGCCTGCGGGTTGGCCGGATCAGCCTGATAGCTGCGGCGGTCGCCGTGGCGGGGTGCGGACTCTGCCGCATCGCGGAAGGGACCGTAGAGAGCCGAGGCGAACTTGGTCGAATAACTCATGAGAACAGTGTCGTGGTAGCCTGATTTTTCGAGCGCCTGCCGGATGGCGGCAACCTGGCCGTCCATCATGGCACTGGGTGCGACCCCATCGGCTCCGGCGGCGGCATGGGTCAGGGCGATCCTGGCCAACAGCGGCAGGGTGGCATCGTTATCGATTGCGCCGGGCATCGTGTTTGTCGTATTTACGGAAGGGTTGGTGGCAGAGTCCGGACTCTGCCACAGACCACAGTGGCCGTGATCGGTATAGCCGCAGAGACAGACATCGGTAAAGAGCGGCAGTTCGGGGTAGGCTTGCTTGAGACGTGCGAGGGCCAGAGGTACGATGCCGTTTTCGTCCCAGGCGCGGACACCGTCGGGTGTTTTGGCGGATTCTTCCTCGACACCGAAGAGCATCAGGCCGCCGAGACCGTGTGCCACCAGAGGTTCGAGTGAGCGACAGAGTTCGTCGGCACTCATGCGTTCCTGACCGGGCATGGTATCGATCGGCTGACGCCGGTTTTCGCCGTCGATGACAAAGACCGGCCAGATCAGGTTGGCAAGGGTCGGTGCCGGGCGGTTGGTGAGCTGGCGCAGTGCCGCAGTGCGGCGTAGTCGGCGGGGGCGTGAGAGAGG
>CAZMGQ010000411.1:0-2473 GCA_964565855.1 uncultured Lentisphaerales bacterium
GCTCACTGGGCTTGAGCCAGGCCTCGAGGGTGAAGCTGGACAGGTTGGCACCCAGCCCGTCGCCCACGGCAGAGAGATCGACGATGTCAGAGTCTCCATCCAGAAGCAGCTCGATGCTGGAGCCGCCGAAGGGGAGCGGGCTCTTCTCGACACCGACGGCCCTGAACTGGCGGCTGCTAGCGGTGGAATCGACCACCTGGCTGCGAAAGGCGTTCCAGGCATCAATCTGGTCGCCCACCCCGACAACCTTCGTGTAGATCTCGCCGACTTCAAAATCGATTCCCGTCTGGAGATCCAGCACGGCGGTCGGGGCGAGATCCAGCGACTCCGTCACTTTGAGCCCCAGTCCATTGAGATCGAGCCGGGCACCATCGGCCAGGGACAGATCGCCGACGACCAGAATCTCGCCTTCCTTCGTCTTGAGCGGGTTGGAGGGATCGTTGTCGTTGAGATAATCGTTGACGAGCTGGACTTGCGCCGGATGTCCGCTGGTTCCGATATTGAGTTGGCCGACGGCAAGCGTACCGCTGACACACCGATCGGCAGGGTCGTTGCCGACCTCCCAAGTCACGGGCGACTCCGGTGTGCCACCGAGCAGATTGACAGTGGCTACGGAAAGGTTGCTCTGGTTGGCAATAGATCTGACGTTGGAGGAAAAGCTGCCATGCAGATTGACAGTGAGCGTCTCGTCACCCGTGATACCTGTCCCCCTGTTCTCGTCGAGCGCACCGACCGCATTGGTGTAACCCGGCGCGAAGGCAACTGTCCGAACCACCAGGTCTCCCCCGATGTTAAGCGTTGAGCCGGCTGTTCCGGAGATGCGGGCGACACCCTTCCTGTCGGGGTACGTGAGGTTCGGTTTGCTGTCGATGTACAAGCCGCGGCTGGTCGTGACATTGTAACCGCCGAGGTTCAGGATTGAGCTGCCACAATGATCGCCAAAAACATGCAGTCCATACGTTTCCTCTGCCGCAGGCACTGTCGCAGTACCGGGCGTCACCGACCCGCCGGTCAGGCTGATGTCGCCTTCGAGCATGTAATTGCAGGTGCGGCCGGAACTCGACACATAGGAGCGGAGCTGGAGTCCCTGAAAGGAGGCTTCAGGGACGTAGTACGGCGAGGCGCCGCTATAACTTAATACGCGAAATACGGTATTCGAAAGATTGTGGAGCGGTACGCCATCGATGGATTCTACCAGTCGGCCATTGTTCGAGACGAATCGCGTGATGTAGCCGGTGCGCGACGGATTGAGCCAGGACTGGTCTGAGCGAACGCGCAATGCTGTCGAGCCCGTCAGAATGTTTCCGGAAGTACTGTTGCCCGGAGCTTCCAGCGTGATCTCGGCTTTCGAACGCGGAAATGTGATCGCACCCGAACCACCGACCCGTGCCTCGCCATTCCAGGCCGACCAGTAGTAGCCAAACGAGCCGAAGTGCTGATGGGGTGCATCGAATACGAGTGTACCGTCTGGACCGACATTGATGCTCTGCCAGGATCCCCTGCTCCCTGCAAAGGAGACAGGATTCTCTTCGCCGGTCAGCCGCAGCGTGCCGTCTGATATGAGGAGAATACCCTCACCGTTCGCGGCGAAATTGAAGTGCAGCGTCTGTGCCGACACGTCGCCGGACGTGACGATCTGGGCTTGGCTCGAAGCCGAGGCGTAGCCTGATGCAGTGGATTTCACGGCCAGATGTTCGACCGAAAAACCGTCGGTAACCAGCACCTTGCCATCTTCGTAGCTCCAGACGGATGTCTCTGCTGTATCCCACTCGAACAGGGCCGTGTCGGTACTACCGGGAACAGCACCAAAAGACCAGAGGCTGTAACCGTCGGGAGCCTGGGCGGCGTTAGCCTGCCGGTAATCGGATGGCAGCCAGTCGGGTTCCAGTGTCAGTGAATAGTCGTACAGTGCGGCAGTATTCACACCGCGCCAGGTATTGGTGGCTCCCTGCCCTGTCGTCGGACAGGCCAGCATCACCAGCACACAAACCGTCAAAAGCCCAGTTGTCACACGTTGCATTTCGAGTCTCCTGTTTTATGACACGATGATTCGGATTTTATGCGTCCCACAGGCGAAAGCCTACACGAACCCCGTACAAGTCATTCCCCACGGGCATCATGCAGGGTAATACATGACGGCCACCTTGGTCAACAAAAAGCTGGCGATCATTGTGAATGATCTCAAACTATCGGAGTCGGAATCGGGATTGTTTTCGACATTGAAGCACCCGTTTTTGTGCAGGAAGTGTCACCTTGCCCGCCGGACGACGTGACAGTCGTCCCTCCCGAAAATCACTGTGGCAGAGTCCAGACACTGCCACAGCCTGTAATCTGGCGTTTGTTTTGCGAGATTATGGTTTTGCTTTTTTTTGTCCCGAGCTGGAGTTCGGAGATCCCAGGGCTCGCGGATGCCTATGGCTGCAGGTACGGAGCCCTGCGGTCCCAGTCAGGCAGCACGCTCCCAGGGCGGGCG
>CAZMGQ010000412.1:0-2464 GCA_964565855.1 uncultured Lentisphaerales bacterium
GTAATCTTGCAAATATGCTTCCAGATTACGGCTCGACCACATAATCCGGCGGGCACCTGACTGTAATCTCGCAAATTGATTGCCAGATTACTATCTCGTGGCAGTGTCTGGACTTTGCCACAGACCACTTCTGCAAACCATGGTTGAAGGGTCAGGGTCGGGGAGATCTCACTGGGAAGCTTGTGGAGTGCTGACCGTGGGGAAGGGGCGGAGGGCACGGTCGAAGATGCCGAGTGACCAGGCGATGGTGAGGCCGTAGTTGGTGACGGGTACTCCGGCACTGTGGCAGAGTGCCAACCTTGCCAGCATTTCGCGGCGGTTCCACATACAGGCACCACAGTGTACGACGAGCTGGAAGTCGGCCAGATCGTCGGGCAGACCACGGCCACGGGTGAACTCGAAGCGCAATTCGCCTCCGACATGACGGTTGAGCCAGCGCGGGATCTTGACCGTCCCGATGTCCTCATGACCCGGATGGTGTCCGCAGGCTTCGGCGATCAGAACCCGGTCTCCGGGACGCAGCTTTTCGATGGCACGGGCTCCTTCGACCATCAGGGCCAGATCGCCCTGGAAGCGGGCGAAGAGGATCGAGAAGGAGGTCATGGGGATTTCGTCCGGTGTATCGGCGGCGACTTTCTGAAAGACCTGGGAGTCGGTCACCACCAGAGCCGGTGGCCGGGCAAGCAGGGCCAGTGCGGTCTTGATGCGGTCTTCCTTGACCACGAGAGCAGCGGCATCGTGGTCGAGCAGGTCGCGGATGCTCTGGACCTGGGGCAGGATCAGACGTCCCTTGGGTGCTGCTGAATCGAGCGGCACGACCAGCAGGGCACATTCGCCGGGCGGGACGAGGTCGGCCAGGATAGCGGGACGGTTGATGAAATCTTCCGGCACGATCTCGACCATGGCCGCGCGCAGTTGCTCCAGTCCGACCCCGGTGAGGCTGGAGATTGCGATCGCCGCCGGCTCGGCGGGCCAATTGCCGCTGGGCGGCTGGTCGAGATCGCTCTGGTTGCGCAGCAGCAGCAGCGGTAGCTCGCGTTTGCGACATTCGGCCAGCAGCTCGTCCTCGAAGGCTGTCCAGTTAGCGTCGCAGACCAGCAGTACGAGGTCGCAACGTTGCAGAGCCAGCCGTGTCCGGGCAACACGCTGCGCACCGAGTGCCCCTTCGTCGTCGATACCGGCGGTGTCAATCAGGGTAACCGGTCCCAGCAGCGGCAGTTCCATCGACTTTTCAACCGGATCGGTCGTAGTGCCGGGGGTAGGGGATACCAGGGCCGATTCCTGGCCGGTGAGGGCGTTGAGCAGGCTCGATTTGCCGACATTGCGGCGACCGAAAATGCCGATATGGAGGCGGAAGGTGCGGGTGGCTTGCATGGGATTAGTCTCAATAATAGGCGTCGCGTTCGCCTGACCTCACTCGTGCCAGCAGTTTTTCGGCCCGTGCCCTGGGGGTACCCTCCATTTCGGCAATCACACGTTCAATCAGATCTTCGCCGAGAGCGCGGGTGGCAGGCGTGGCATAGTCCACCAGATATTCGAGGAAGGTGCTGAGGCCGTTGGGATCGCAATGCTTCCTGATTTCTCCGGGACGGGCAAGGTCCATGAAGTCCTGGCCGACACGTCCCATCCGGTAGCAGCCGGTACAGAAGGAGGGAATATAGCCCAGACTTGCGAGGTCGGCGACGACTTCGTCGAGCGGACGGTGGTCGCCGAGCGAAAACTGGGCGGCATGGTCTTCGCCGGTGTGGTTTTCGTCGAGGCTGTAGCCGCCGGGATCGGTACGGCTGCCGGCGGAAATCTGGGAAACCCCGAGTTTGAAAGTGTCGCGACGCATTTCGGCACTCTCGCGGGTGGACATGATGATGCCGGTATAGGGCACAGCCACGCGCAGAATGGCGACGATACGGCGGAAGTCATCGTCGGAAACTTCGTGAGGCGGGGCACTGGCGATTTCGGAGCCGGTGGCAGGCTCGAGGCGCGGGACGCTTATAGTATGGGGACCGACACCGAATTGCTGTTCGAGATGCTGGATATGCTGCATCAGGGCGAGAACTTCGAAGCGCCAGTCGTAGAGTCCGAAGAGAACTCCGGCACCGACATCGCCGAAGCCGGCACGCATGGCCCGGTCGAAGGCGGTCAGACGCCAGAGGTAGTCGCGTTTGCGGCCCGAAACATGGACTTCCTTGTAGGTCGGCAGGTGATAGGTTTCCTGGAAAAGCTGGAAAGTGCCGATATTTTCGGCATGGAGACGGCGGAAGTCGTCCTCCGAAACCGGGGCGATGTTGATATTGACCCGCCTGATCTCGCCGCGTGAGTCGGATCTGGTGGCATAGGTCGTCCGGATGGCCTTGATCACGTAGTCGATGCCTTCGCTGCCGGGATAAGCCTCACCGGCCACCAGCAACAGACGTTTGTGCCCCTGATCTTCCAGTGCGAGCACCTCAGCGGAGATCTCCTCCTGCGT
>CAZMGQ010000413.1:0-2459 GCA_964565855.1 uncultured Lentisphaerales bacterium
GGAAAACCGATGACCGTCGAGGGTCTGATACCGCTGCCGGCGAGCCGTTCGGTACAGCGTTTGAGATACCAGGGCATGATGCAGACGCTGGCCGGTTTGTAGGCCAGTGCCACGTCCAGCCCCTGCTCGAAAACATCGGCCGTGAAGGTCGGGTTGAGCAGCGAGTGGTCGATCATGCCGGCGAGGTCTTCGTAGGTAAAGGTCATCGGATTTTCCTCAGGGATATTGGTGGCGATATTCAGAATCAGAAGGCGTAGGAGACTTCCCAACGCAGGAAGTAGGAGGTGTGGCTGACCTCGTAGTAGCTGCCGGGTTTGAGAACTTCGGCCAGGAAGTGGCCTTTCATAGTGTCCTTTGTGCCGAGCAGACCCTTGGCGATGGGGAAGTCCAGCCGGGCGATACCGAGCCAGCCGCGGCGATTGCCATGTCCGGGGCCGTTTTTCTCTTCGGCAAACATCGGTCCGATGCTGGCACGGAAGTTGTAATCGACTGCCGGTTGGTAGGTGAGCTGCAGGTAGGGATAGATCAGGTTGGTCCAGAAGCCGGCCCGTTCGAGATCCCAGGAATAGACGTAGAGTTCGCTCACCCAGGGGTAGCGCCCCCAGAGCGGGTTGAAGCCTTCCTGCCGTCCGGTGCTCTCGTCGTCGCCTGAGAGGTAGATGAAGTTGGCCGACAAGGCCGGAATGCGGCGTTCCTCGGGCTTCCAGGCAATGCCGCCGGCGGCCATCATGGCACGGACGGTGTTGTTGCTGTCCTCTTTGCCAAACTGGCCCGCCAGCTCCAGCTCGCCGGAAAAACGGCTGCTGAATTGCGGCATCAGGCGCAGACCGAAGGTGTGATAATCGGATGCCCCCACACGCACGGGATCCTCATCGGCTTTGGGCAGCCAGGTGTAGGAGGTGTCGTGTTTATAGAGGTAGTAAAGTTCGAAGGGCAGACCTTCGGTGATGCGGCTGGTGACAAAAATGCCGCCCCCGGCATCGTCCATGTTGTCGATCGCATTCTTGTAGCCCACGAGATCGCGGTGCTCGTGACCGATGGCCAGCTTGTCTTCGTCGGTGTTATAAACGCCGAAGAGGTCGAGCCGGGTCAGGTCGTCGATTTTGACCCCGAGCGTGACACCGTTCATATAAATCGTGCGTGAACCGTCTTTGGGCGTGCCTTCCAGCACCAGACGCCGGGAGCCGAGTGCGATATCCTGGCGACCGATGGTCAAGACAATACCCTCGCCCAGCACTTCATCCAGGCGCAGGTAGAGGTTGTCGATCACCAGCTCATCGGGCCAGTCGAAAGCCTTGCTGTCGTGGGGCTTGATCCACTGGCGGAACTCGTTGTTGAGCCGGCCGTAAAAGATGATCCCCTCATACTCGGCTCTGGCCCAGGCCATCGTGCGGAAGCGGATCGAGTTGTTTTTGCCGCCACGGGATACACCGGGTGGATCTTTGCCGACCGGGATATGGTTGAAGAACTCTTCGCGGATGCGGATGTCGCCACCCGCATCAAATTTCCAGCCGCTCTCTTCCAACGGGAGTTCGGCTTCTGCAACTTCCTGGGCCGTCGCAGAAAAAGACATCAGTGAGAGCCCTGTTACCAGAAGCAGTAATCTGTGCAATCTTGAGATGGAATGCATAACGGATCCTTTCGCAATGCGGGTTATTGGCCGAATCGATAAGTGAAACACCAGTAAACGCCAAAAGCCCTGAAACAGCAAGCTGGAATTGCCGTGAACACGGCATGTTCCGCACATAGTACCCCCCTGGGGTTGGTTTTGTGAAGAGTTTTGATAGCGGTAGTAAGTGCCCCAAAAATATCGCTGGCAACATGGCACAGGGGGTACCATGTTCTTTTCCTTTTTCATCTGGACATCCTCAAGACTTTGCGCATTTCAGGCAAGCCTGTTAGAATACACTCATCTTTGAGCCACAGGACTATGATGCCATCGACAGTCATACCCGTACCTTCATCCGACCGCAGCCTCGGGGTGCGGCCCGCACACGCATCGGAGGGGTTCTCGGCAAACCTGTTCTGGGATGCCGATCTCGACGATCTTGATCTCGATACCCATGCCCCGTTCGTCATTGGCCGGGTGCTCAACCGGGGGTTATGGGAGGATTGGCTCCGGATACTGGATTACTACGGACTCGATACCATCAAAACCGTGGCGCAGTCCCTACGGTCCTTGACGCCCAAGGCGCTTTCCTTCATCTCCGCCATGACCGATACCCCGAAGGAGCAGTATCGATGCTACACCTTGAAGTCGTCGACCGCCGCACACTGGAATTATTGAGAACGCTGCAGACCATGCCCGAACTCAGCCGCACCCGGCTGGTTGGAGGGACGGCGCTGGCCCTGCAGCTCGGACACAGACTTTCCGTCGATCTTGACATGTTCGGCGTGATTGACTGTGGCAATGAGGGGTTGCCCGCAGGATGCCAGATAAAGGTGAGGGCATGAATGTA
>CAZMGQ010000414.1:0-2459 GCA_964565855.1 uncultured Lentisphaerales bacterium
AGTTGCGACCGGCCCGGCGCGGGCGGGAAGGTTGCATCTTTGCCGAAATTGCGCCGCAAAAAACGCAGGCCATCCGCGAGTCCGGCCAACGGCGTCCGGCCACCTTCGACTGGCAGTCCCGTATCGTGGTCAAGCTAGGCTTGTCCGATCTCTGTGCCATGATGCTGGTGCTGGAGGGACGTGAGGTCAGTGCCGGTGGAGAACGCGGGCTCTTCCATCAGAGTGCCGATGCCACGACGGTCATCGGATTCCGACGGATAACCGAGCCGGTTATAGGATATGTATTCGAGGTTTCCCGCAAACAGCGTGCCCAGAATGCGCCTGACCCGGTACGGCTACGCATCATATTGAACGAGAGTGAGGCTTGCGGTTTGCGTCATGTGCTGGCCAGCTCGTTCTTTCACCTCTGCTTCTACTGGCACAGTCATAATGCAGCCCGGGTGGTATCATCGCCAGATGTCGCTGATGCCGACGAGGCAGACGTGCCGTTTTAGAAAGCCGCTTCAGTCGTCAGTTTTGGCCGCAAAATCATCGCACCAGTCCGTGGCCTGGACGATGCGGTTGTGCAGGCCGCAGCGCTGGGTGAAAGGGTTGATGACGAAATGTCGACAGAGGCGGCAGGTACGTCCGAGCTCATCGTCGCGGAAGATACGGATCTTGTCGGGTCTGTCGGCAGCGCTGAAGACGTCCGGTTTTTTAGACTTGCTCCGGTAGGGAATGTCCGTGCCGGAATCGTATTCGTGCCCACAGGCGGTACAGATGACGATTTCGCCGGTCTTTTTGAACCCTTCGTAAACCGGTTCACGGCGAACCAGGGCTGTTTTGCCACAGTTGCTGCAGAGAATCTCGTTGCTCATGAGGTCAGCTTAGCATTTACCTGTGCCGCAGCAAAACATTTGTCCCTTTGCCTGTCCCGAGCGCAGTTTCAGTATCTGTTTCTGGACAGACAGGAATGTCTGTCATACAGATTTGGGCATACGCTATCTTTCAACGTCGGGTGACATTAAAAATGGAGGGCGAATGTCCCCATGAGCCGCCAGCACAAAGGAAAGTGCATGTTTCAAAAAAAAGAAAGTTATAACTCTCGCAGAAAGAGACTGTATAACAGACATTCTTGTCTGTTCAGAGAAAGCGAAAACATCTGTCCCTTTGCCTGTCCCGAGCGCAGTTTCAGTATCCGTTTCTGGACAGACAGGAATGTCTGTCATACAGATTTGGACATACGCCATTTTTCAACCGTCGAGTGAACATTTCGTGTAGGGTGAACGTCCCCGCTTGTCGCGCGTAGCCTTGGCAAAGGCGGACGAATCGCAATAGTGAGGGGTTGCACATAGGAGACCAAATCTCCGCAGTTTTGGCTTTTTGTCCAAAGGTTTGAGGTTTTTGCCTGGTTATGTCATAATGACGAGTTCATCCATTGACCCGCAGCATTTTCTTAGCGGGTCGGGAGATGGAGGCAGAGCAATGAACCCTTTTGAAAACTTTACCGCACGTGCCAGGGAGGTCATCACACTGGCAAATCACGAAGCACACCGATTCAACCATGGTTTTGTCGGCACCGAACACCTGTTGCTGGGGCTGGTAGCCCTGGATGAGGGTGTGGCCGTCGAAGTACTGGAAGCGTTGGGCATCTCCACCGAGGCAGTGCGACTCGAAATTGAAAAGCTCGTCGGTCATGGCGGAGGCGATACGACGACAGCCGGCATCCTGCCTTTCACTCCCCGGACGAAAAAGATTTTTCAACTGGCCGAAACCGAAGCCCGCTCGATGGAGCACTCTTACGTCGGCACCGAGCATCTGCTGCTGGCGATGTTGCGCGAAGGCGAAGGAATTGCCGCCAAGGTGCTGATGTCTCTCGGGCTCGATCTGGAGGAGTGTCACAAGGTTGTACGCCGCGAGCTGGAAGCGGCTGCACACGGGGACATGGAAGAGGGAATGGAAGGCGACGATGATGCTGACATCATGCCGGAAGACGATCTTTTCGAGCCTGAGAGGCCGCGGCGGCGCGGTCGGCAGGGGCAGACAAAAACGCCGGCGTTGAATGCTTTCGGGCGTGACCTGACAGAGCTGGCCCGCAAGGGTGAGCTTGATCCCGTGATCGGGCGTGAGCGTGAGCTGGAACGTGTAATTCAGATTTTGTGCCGTCGCAACAAAAACAATGCCGCCCTGCTGGGTGAAGCGGGGGTCGGCAAAACAGCCGTAGTTGAGGGGCTGGCGCAAGCTATCATTAATGGCACTGTACCGGAAAATATGCGTGGCAAACGAGTGGTGACACTCGATCTGGCTTTGATGGTGGCCGGTACCAAGTACCGCGGACAGTTTGAAGAACGTATCAAGGCCGTCATGGATGAGCTGAAGCGGCTCAAGAATGTCATTCTCTTTATCGACGAGCTGCACGGTATTGTAGGTGCGGGCGGTGCCGAGGGGGCGATGGATGCTGCCAACATTATCAAGCCGGC
>CAZMGQ010000415.1:0-2449 GCA_964565855.1 uncultured Lentisphaerales bacterium
TGGAGCAGCGGCTGGATGAAGTGGCGGGGGAGCAGCAGTTCAACCGTGTCTTTTATCTGGCGATTCCGCCATCGGTTTTTCTGACGACCTGCGACTCGTTGGCCGCCGCCGGCATGTCGGGTCAGGCCGAGGTAGAGCCCTGGACGCGTGTGGTGATGGAGAAGCCCTTCGGGCGTGACAGTGCCAGCTCGGAAGAGCTGGTGACGGGTGCTGCCCGTGTCTTCGACGAAACACAGACCTACCGTATCGACCACTATCTGGGCAAGGAAGTGATTCAGAACCTGATGACACTGCGCTTTGCCAATGTCGTGTTCGAGCCGATCTGGAACCGGCAATATATCGACCACATTCACATTATATGGAAAGAAGACCTCGACCTGGCGGGACGTGCGGGCTATTTCGACGAATTCGGCATCGTGCGGGATGTGATGCAGAATCACCTGACCCAGATTCTGGCCCTGGTGGCGATGGAGAGTCCTTTCGAGCTCAACCCCCACAACGTACGTGATGAAAAGGTAAGGCTATTGCAACAGGTGCTGCCGGTGCGCAACGAGGACCTGGTGCTGGGGCAATATATCGGTGCCACCCTGGCGGACGGACGGGAGGTGCCGGGCTATCTGGCAGACCCGGAGGTGCCGGACGATTCGCGCACAGCGACCTATGCGGCGGCGGTGATGCATGTCCACAGTCCGCGCTGGCGCGGGGTGCCCTTCCTGATGAGTGCCGGCAAGGGACTCAACGCCCGCATGACCGAAATCCGCGTTCATTTCAAGGAACCCGATCACGGCATTTTCAAAGCCTTCGGATCCAAAGCCAACGCCTTTGTGGTCCGGGTACAGCCGGATGAGGCGATCTACCTCGAAATCTGCAACAAGGTGCCCGGCAGCGGGGTGCGGCTGGATGTCGCCCGGCTCGACTTGCGCTATCGCAAGGCCTTTCCGGGCAGAATTGCCGATGCCTACGAAAACCTGCTGATGGACGTCATACGGGGCGACCGCAGTCTCTTTATCCGGGCCGACGAACTGCAGGCTGCCTGGGACATCTTCACGCCGACACTTCATGCAGCGGATGAGGGAAGGATTGAGGTTGAAAGTTACGAGTTCGGCGGCAGCGGTCCGGCCGGTGTACGCCGGCTGGCGCAACGGTACGGCATCGACGACAGCAATGACTGAGGCATTGCACTACCCTGAAGTTGCGAACGGTTTTGCAGTTGCGGCGTTGACGGCGCAACGCCCTCCAAAATACAGCTACCTGACTGTTGAGATTCAAAATGGAGGGCGGCAGGCTCTTGCCGCCGTTAGTACAAGGAAAAGTGCAAACTCCCTCAGAATGAGAGGTCTTACTTAAGATGTCAGCATTACTGGCCGATATTTGCCTGACAGTGATCGATTTTGAGACCACCGGCCCGGTGCCGGGGTATCCCAATCAGCCCTGGCAGATCGGGCTGGTAGAGGTGCGTGCCGGAGAGGTGGTAGCGGAAACGATCACGGGTCACTGGCTGCAGGTGGGCGACCGGCCTTTCAACCGTCATGCGCCGGGGCGTCATGCCCAACTGCGTCCGCTGCTGCGTGAGGCACCGACACTGCACGATCTCTGGACGGAGCTGGCACCACGCTTGAGCCTGCCGCTGGTGGCTCACAACACCGCCACCGAACGTTCGATGCTGGCGGCGGCTTTTCCGCTGCACCGCTTCGGACCCTGGGTGGACACGCTGGATCTGGCGCGACGGGCCTGGCCGGGGCTGCGTTCGTATGCGCTGGAGGATCTGGTGCTGCAGTTGGGATTGGGCGGGGCAGTGTCGGGACTCTGCCCCGGACTGGCCGCACACGATGCCCGTTACGATGCGGTGGCGGCAGCGTTGGTACTCTGCCACCTGCTGCAAGAGGCAGGCTGGAGCGAGCTGCGGCTGGATGACCTGTCGCGCCTGATGTGAAGTCGCTGAAACCGCTCTTACGGGTCGCAGAGGAGGCCGAATTCGTAGGCAGATAAAACCTCGACCGCTCCATGAGTTTTGCGGGCGCGGCTGCGCAGCTCCTGGTCGTCGGTCAGGAGAATTACAGGACTCGGGTCCTTTTTGCGGAACCGCAGATGGTTGACGATGCGGTCGTCGGCCCGATTATCGCCGGTGCCACCGGAAAAGATCACCTGCAGACCGGGGGAGACGGTTTTTTCGGAAGCTTCGGGACCGTCGAAGTAGAGCCGCGCCTCACAGCCGGGCATCTGCCCGATGATCCGGGCGACATCCTGTACGAGTGCCTGGCGCGCTGCTTCGTTGACCTCGGCTTCGCTGTCCCAGTAGTTCAGCACAGGACTGAGGAGCAGGTTGTGTCCGTCGAGGTAGAGTGTTGTCGGGGTGATTTCGCCGACCAGTTTCTGCCACAGCCGTTCAAACGGCGACATCGGCGGCTCTTCGGTGGCGGCGGCATGTTCGGCAAGCTGACGGGCAAAG
>CAZMGQ010000416.1:0-2424 GCA_964565855.1 uncultured Lentisphaerales bacterium
CCAGGGGGCGCTGCCGCTGGAGACGCGGATCTACCGGCTGCGCAAGGGGCTGGCGGGTGACGAGATGACGCGACCCCAGGCGGGCGGCAGCACGGGTCGCACCGGCGGGCGGACGGGCGGAAGGACCGGGGGCCGCACGGGTGGATTGGGCGGACTGGTACCACCGGGCATCGGGGGTGGCGGCGGGGGCAGTGGTGAGCCGGGCGAGCCGGCCCTGATCGAGCTGATCGACCGTTTTGTACCGCAGCCGGAAGGGGCCGACATCCACTTCAACGACAAGGGCCATATCCTGATCGTGAAGAACACGCGTGAAAATCTGGAGCTGACCGAGAACATGATCGCCGCGCTCGACATCACCCCGCCGCAGGTGCTGATCGAGGCCCGCTTTATCAGTACTTCGATCGACGACCTCTCCGAGCTGGGGATCGACTGGATGCTCGACAGTCCGCAGGCCATCTCGCGGGTGCGGGGGCGCGGCAACAAGCTGCAGATTACGGACGGGGGCATCGGGTTTACGCCCTTCAGCGGGGCCGGCCAGGGGCTGAACTTCACCTATCAGGGGGTGTTGACCGATCCGCAGTTTCGCGCCATCGTGCATATTCTGGAGACCTCCGGCAAGGCGCGGACGCTTTCGGTGCCGCGTGTGACGACGATCAACAACCGGCCGGCCACGATGCGGGTGGGCGAGGATTTCCGCTACTATGAGGAGTATGACCTGGAGAACTACGACACGGTCCAGGGCACAGGCAACAACGCCACCACCGTTACCCGCACGCAACTGGTGCCGGTGGGGACGCCCAGCATGGAAGAGCTGGGGATAGAGCTGAGTGCCACCCCCAGCGTGGGGGCCGACCTGAGCTCAATCAACCTGGCGCTGCTGCCGGAGATCAGCGAATTTGTACGCTGGGAGTATTATGAGGCCAGCGGCAGCCGCAGTGGGCGGACGGATCGGTTTGACCGGGACGAAGATGGCAACATCATCGAGGACGATACCGACGACCTGGTCGATGGCGGCACGGGCATGTTGAAGCTGCCGGTCTTCCGCCGCAGCCGCATCGAGACGGATGTCGTGGTGCGCAGTGGCGAAACCATCGTGATGGGCGGCCTGATCACCAGCAGCCGTACCAAGGTACGTGAAGGGGTGCCGATTCTTTCGAGCATTCCGTTTCTGGGACAGCTCTTCCGGCACGACACGATTGAGGAGCGCAAGCAGAACCTGATCATCTTTGTGACTGCGACCCTGATCTCCGAACTGGGCGAGGAGCTGATTCCGCTGGCGGAGTTTGAGACGGACGACAACGAGCTGCACGGAGGGGTGGGGGCGACGCCCGGCATCGGGTTTGAGCAGCCTGAAGAGACAGAGGATGACGCAGCCGGTGAAGCGGCAGCCGGGGAAGCGGCGGCAGGAGATACCGTGGCGGCGGATGATGATGCCGCAGGACTGATCGAAGGGGCAGCCGTGGCGGCTGCAGAAGTTGAGGGAGATGCCGCTGACGAGAACGTGGAGATGGCCGCACCGGCGGTTGATGAGCCGGTCGAAGCGGCTGAGGCCCCATGATGTCATTTGCCAGTATTTTACGAGGAGAAACCATGAAGTTTTTCAATCAACGCACTTTTATACGTCTGGCCGCCGGCGGCCTGCTCGCAACCTGTGTCTGGCTTACCGGCTGTGAGACGCTGGATGAAGAGGGCCCCAGGAACACCCTGCAGATTTCGCCCTCCCATGCCACCCTCGGGAAAAACCGCTCCGTGACCCTCAGCGCCAGTGGCGGGGCCAACTACCGGTGGGCAGTGGAAGACCCGGCCATCGGCTCGCTCAGTTCCACGACCGGCCGCAGTGTGGTTTATACCGCCCTTCAGACAGGTCAGAATGAGCTGATCCAGACGGTTATCCTCAGTGGCACGACCGACCTCCAGCCGGGAGGTGTCGGGGAAGAGGGAGTGGCGACGGCCACGATTATTCACCGTGAGGACCATATCGAGACAGGCAAGCTGACGGTTGGCAATGTTCAGAACGTCACGGTTGGCGGGGCCCCGGTGAAACTGACTGCGAGCGGAGGCGACGGCAAGAATTACGTCTGGAGTCTGAGGAGAGGCGATATCGGCGAGCTTTCGCGCAACGCCGGTCGTGAGGTGGCTTATCAGGCGCTCAAGACGCACAACACGTCCCAGACCGTTGTGGTCAGTTCCGGTGGTCAGACCTATCAGTTTGTCATCATCCACAATCCGGGGCCGTGAGGGGCATATAAATTTGTGAAAAACGTTTTTTACAATAGCGCTGCAAATGCGGTTCGCCCGCCTTCGCCAAGAGGCTACGGCGCGACACGCGGGGACGCTCACCCTCCAGTTTGCCGTAGTACGGTTTTCTCACTGGCGGCGGGGTGGGCGGGTCTCATGACTCGCTACGCTCGACATGTGACCCGA
>CAZMGQ010000417.1:0-2418 GCA_964565855.1 uncultured Lentisphaerales bacterium
CGTGGTGGGTGGTGCCGTGGGTTCGATCGCCTCGTACCAAGCGCAGATGGCCGAAGCCCGCCAGCTGGCGGATGAAGCCCGCGCCGCCGGCATGACCGCGCACGTGGCCACCAAGCAAGTGGAAGCCGAAGGCAAGCCGGTGGAAGCCCTGGACCAGTTGGTCATTGCTTACGAGCCGGCCTCCATGATCGCTCGCGACGCCAAGACCGTGGCGGTGCTGGACAAGCTCGCGGCGCTGGCAAAGAAGTCCAAGACCCCGCTGACCATCACCGCCGAAGGTCGCAACACCCAGGCCTGCCAGATCCCGTTGGCCGAGTTGTCCGCCCGCGGTGCATTCGGTCCGGCCAAGGCCGTCGATCGTTGCGGCCAGGGCAAGCCTCAGCTCGTCATCTCTCCGGTGCCGGACCTCACCTGATCCAACCCCGCCGGCCCCAGCCCGGGGCCGGCCCTCTTTTGAATACCGCCATGACCCACTTGAACCGATTGCTCAACCCCTTCCGTCGACCCGTCGACCAAGCAACCGAGGACACCGACGTGTTCTATCCGGGCGAACCCGACGACACCGCCCCCGAGTTCGTGTCGATCACCAGCCTGCTGTCGGTGGCAACACAGGAAGAGCGCGAGGTCGTCCTGGCGCTCCATCGCCGACTCACCCAAGAACCCCCAAGCCGAGGCCGACTCCCTTTCGAGGACATCCAAATGAAGAACAAAGACAACAACTCGAACGAATGCGTCTTGAACGATGGAAGGGGCGACTTCACGGCCCATGAGCCCCGTCGGCACATTGCAAGGAAGGGCGAAGCCATCTGGTGGAAGCTGGAAGCCCAGGGCGTCATTGATGCATACAGCTATCGGGATCAGGCGTTGGACGCGTTGGTGCGCGACTTTATTGCCAGTCCCGGCGCGATCATTCTGGTAGCGAGTGCGCCCGGTAGGGCACCGACCCTTCAGCCGCACCCAGCTCCCTTCGAAGAACTGACAACGGACGAGGTAGCGGCACTCCTGGTGGGCCGCCATGTCTGATCTCAACGACGACCTGTTCTCGGACCTGGAGCCCATTGAGGTTCCCAAGTCGCCGACGCCCCAAGGTCGGACCATCCCCAGCCTGTCCGACAGCCTGCACGAACTGGGTCTGTTCCAGGTCGATGAGGAACCAGAGCAGGAGGTCGAGCCTGTCCTGTCCGTCGTCGAGCAGGAACCAATGGCGGTACCTGAGCCAACGATTGAGATAGCCCCAGTTGTCGAACCCTTTGAGCCCGAAGTGGAGCCGGAGGCTGACCAACCTCATCACGAGGAAGCGGAAGAGCCGGCGGTCGAACTCGATGTGGAACCTGATGTTGCTCCCGAGTCTCCGGCCCAGGTCGAACAGGATCTGGAACCGGCGTCCCAACTGCCGGCGATACCGATCGAGCAACCCAAGGACGAGTCGCCAGACGCGAACCAAGGCTCCCGGTTCTCTCGACGCAGTGTCTTGATCATCGGCGGGGCGGTCGCCGCCTGTGCGATCGGCGGCTGGTTTCTGTTCGGCTCTACTAATAAGGAGTCGCCAATCCAGCCTCCTGTGCCGGTGGCGATCAAGCCAGCGCCAGCAACGGTTGTCGAACCTGAACCGGCCATCGAGCCTACGCCCATTGCGGTAGAGCCGGTGCCTGCACCTCCGGTAGTCGAGCCCGTCGCTCCCGTGGTCGCGTCTGTGAAGCCAGCAACTGCGACAGAGGCCAAGCCAGAGGTGGCGGCTACGCCGAAGTCTGCAGCGCCAAAGCCGCAACGTAAGCAAGAGCAAAAACCAGACGCCAAACCGAAAGCCGAACCTCAGTGGCAAGACGATGCGCTGGATGCGCTAGACGATTTCGAAAAACGTCTGTGACTTCGCAAGTTTAGGGGTTGCCGAATAGCGCAAATCACATAGCTTGAATCTAACTCTCTTAGAAACCTTCCCATGTTCCTTTTTCTTGATGCCATCTTTATTCAGTTGCGCCGTGGCCGGCCGAAAGAGTTCTTCGCCTCGTGGATGTTGAGGTTCTACGGAGACCGTTTTATCGGACGGCCGAAGATCGAAGACCTGCCCAAGGAGGCAGGCGCCGAGGTCAACCAGCGGATCATCGATACCTGGTTCAACGTCCAGGAAGACCGGCTGCCGCCCAAGCGGCTGAAGAAATGGGAAGTCGGTCAGCTGAAGGCTGCGCAGATTCGCGACGAAGAGCAGTACCCGATCTCATTTGCTGCGGTCATATTCACGACCATTCTTTGCACGCTGTTGTTCTCGATGTCAGACACCCGGACGTACGTGGAGAAGCGAACTGAACTTATAAAGGAGTGGACTGCTGAGATAGCTGACTACTCAGCGAAGAAGTGCATGAGCGAGGTCGAGGATCTGCGGGTTCGCAAGACCGACAAGGATCGCGACTACTACGGGGT
>CAZMGQ010000418.1:0-2417 GCA_964565855.1 uncultured Lentisphaerales bacterium
GAAAGTTTCGCGCCCCTCTTCCGTCAGCGCCATGATCAGCGTGCCGTTGGGACGAAAGCCGATCTCCTGACCGAGATTGCTGAGGCTGCGATAGAAATCGATACCGTATTGCTGGAGGTGATAGCCTTCTTCTCCCATGGGAATCATGCCGGCCGACCAATGCGCAACGAAGCCCGCCCCGGCGCCGCTGGTCGCTTTAGCCAGGGTAGCGGCTTCCAGAACGGTGACCTTGGAGCCAGCCTGCAGCAGGTGATAAGCGGCACAGCTTCCGATGATGCCTCCGCCCACGACAACGACGTGCTTGCGTTCTGCGGTCAATGCGTCTCTCCTTGTTTCAGCGGATCCTTGCCTGGATGCACATGGCGTTCGAGCCAGCACAGGATGCGGGCGGCGCTGTCCAGATATTCGGGATAGACGCGCATGCTGTGGCCAGCTTTCGGATAGATAACCAATTCGGCGCAGGAGCCGGATTCAAGGGCGGCATTGTAGCATTCCTCGGCCTGACTGGCCGGAGTGCTGCGGTCGATCCCCCCGGCCATGATCAGTGCCGGTGTCGGGCGTCTGTGCCGGAACAGGGCCGGACTGCGATCGAAATACGCACCGGTGCCATCCCAGGGACTTGCTTCGAGCATGATGGCGTCGAATTCGGGAATCTGCGTTGTGCGGTGCTGGCTGTACCAATTGCCAACCGGGGAAAGAATCGCCACTGCCGCGAAACGCTCCGTCTGTGTCGGCGCCCATGCCGACATGAAGCCGCCATAACTGGTGCCAGTCATAGCGACCCTGGTGTCATCCACAAGTCCTTGGGCGACAAGAGCGTCAATGCCCGCCAGAATATCAAGCAGGTCGGCGCCGCCCATATCGCCTTTCACGGCCCGTGCGAAGACATGCCCCCGCCCGGTACTGCCGCGCGGGTTGGGCATGAAGACAGTCCAGCCCCGGCTGACCAGCAAGGGAGCGGCGCGCATTCCCGCCATCCATTTGTTGGTGTGAGCGGACACGGGTCCGCCGTGGACATCAACCAGTAGCGGGGTGGGACCGGTGACGTTGTCCGGGCGAATAAGCCAACCTCCGATTTCCAGCCCGTCCGGAGCGGTCCAGCTGAACGGCTGGATCGAGCCGCAACCTGCCATGGCATCTTCCGCGTTCGGCGCCGCAAGCGAAGCGATTTCACGAAGACCGGCCGAAGTCAGTTCCGCCAGAACAGGCGCACGTTGATAGGCCTCAACAATGAAAAGGGCGTTTTTCGCGCCAGCCGGGACGGAAACGGGCCGCCAGCCTGAAAGTGTAGCATCGCCGGATGCCCAAAATTCCTCAGTCGCCCCCTCAGCCAGATGATGGTCGAACACAACGGTTTCGTGTCCACGCAATCCTGCAAGATGCAGCACGGAAGGCGAACGCCATTCGATGGAGGTAACATCCACGCCAAGGGTATCTATGACCCGCGGCGTTGTTCCGTCCTTGTCGATCAGGCAAAGATCACCAAAGACAATGCCGCGATCGCTGCAAAAAGCGCGAATAAACGCAACCTTTGAGCCATCAGGGGAGCCACGCACCACACCGAGCTGGTCCTGCGGCGTGTGCAGACGCTCCGGTGTCCCCGTCGCGGCGTCGATCATGACCAGCTTTGAGGTGTACCAGCTGCCCTCGCTGTGATGATCGCTGGCGACTGCGGCAATTTGAGCCGGACCGCACCAGCTGGCTTCCCAAACATTGAGCGGCGGCCTGGTCAGCTGGCGGGGTTCATGCTCGAGATCCCAAATCCAGACACTGCGCCACAGATCACCGCCCTCATCGGAACGCACGCTGGGAAGCCAGTCCGGACCAGAAATTTTCGCCTTTTGAGTGTAGCCGCCATGAATTCCAGCAAGATCTGCACCAGTGCCGGCGACAACCATCAACAGACCGGAGCCATCGGAGTTCCAGTCTATTGCTTCGATACGTCCTGCTATTGCGACGGACTGTCGGATGCAGCCATCTGCAAGGATGTCGATTCGGTCGCCCGGCGCATCGCTCTGTGCGCAGGCAACTGCAAGCAACCGGCTGGCTTCGGAGCGGCGCAAAACCCGGGTTTCATGCCCGTTGATGCGTTCAACTTTGCCCCCGGCGCGAGTAACCCGGCATAGCCTGCCCGAAACACCGCTTTCAAAACCATCGTCAAAGCTATTGCCTATGAAATAAAAATCGCCGGTGTCCGCCGCCCCGCACAGGCTGTGCCCATTATATATGTGGCCGGAAGGCGCGTGGAGCTTCTCGTAAAGCTCCACCACTGCACGAAACTGCGCTGTTGAACGGAAATCCTGACTCAACTGGCCCCTCCCAAGACCTGCCTGATCGACTACGGACAAAAAACACCACCAGACGTGACAACAATGCCACCTGGGAGAAACTGTCTCGACGGGCGAGGGAAAATCCAC
>CAZMGQ010000419.1:0-2410 GCA_964565855.1 uncultured Lentisphaerales bacterium
CCAGCATGGCCGATGATCGGGTACTGGACGTTATGGACGCCGATTTCAAGGCACTGGATGTCATGAGCAGCAGCCAGGACGTAGCCCGCCAGTTCGAGGATCTGGACATGCTTTCGGCGGCCGTGATCAGCGAAGATGGGACACTACTCGGTCGAATTACCGTGGATGACGTGATGGACAGCATCCGCGACGACTCGGAACGGGCAATCATGGGTATGGCCGGTCTGGATGACGAAGCGGACATGTTCGCGCCGATCCTGACCAGTACCAGGCGGCGTTCGGTATGGCTGGGTTGCAACCTGATCACGGCCTTTATCGCCGCCTCAGTGATCGGCCAATTCCAGGGTGCACTGGAGCAAATAGTTGCACTGGCGGTACTGATGCCCGTCGTCGCTAGCATGGGTGGAATTGCCGGTAGTCAAACGCTGACCCTGGTGATTCGCGGTCTGGCACTGAGTCAGGTGGATACCGGTAACCTCAAAGTATTGCTCGGCAAGGAGCTGGGTATAGGCACGCTCAATGGCATTCTATGGGCACTGTTGGTCGCAGCGGTGGCGATTTTCTGGTTTGGCAGTCTGGGGATTGGCTGGGTGATAGGCCTGGCGATATTGATCAACTTGGTCTGTGCCGTGCTCGCCGGATTGTTGATCCCCCTGATTCTGCGCAAATTCGGCATTGATCCTGCTTTGGCCGGCAGTATGGTGTTGATGGCGGTGACCGATGTGGTCGGCTTCTCGTCCTTCCTTGGTCTGGCTACGGTTTTTCTTATCTAAAATCTGATCTGATTACGCTGGTTTCGAGCCGTCCTCAATGGATAGCTCGACCATCAGCTCATCCGCCAGACTCTCCAGATCAGCGCGTAGCGCCTCAATATCAGTCTGGGGCAACAGGCTAAGACGAGCACGGGCGTGAAACAGCAGTTCCGAACTCATCGGCGCTGGCTCGCAGCGGGTTTCCAGCTGCTCCACATTGATACCGTGGCTACTGAGAATGGCCGACACTTCATGCACTATCCCGGGTCGGTCGTTACCGACCAGAGTTAAATACAGCTGCTGAGAGGTGGTTTCAGCCTCGTCGCTGGTCGTCAGCTGAATACGGATGCCAAGACTGGCTAATTGTTGCAATTCGTCACGTAGGGCATCGACCTGCTCACCGGCGATGTCCACCCGTAGAATCCCGGCACATTGCCCGCCCATACGCGCCATACGGCTATCCAGCCAATTACCGCCATGCCGATTGATGATCCGCGCCAGGCTTTCCAGCAGTCCGGGCTTATCGGCAGCGGTCACGGTAATAATCAGTGGAACGTTCATCAGCTCAACCTCTCTTACAAGGTGACTTTCTCAGTATCCCATTAGTCTAGTCGCAGACGTGTGCATGTGCTGCCGGTATACTGCCGACCCGGCAAACCATCCCGCCATGCCCCAGGAGTTGACCATGAATCTGCCCAGCCTGCGCCTCAAGACCAACTGCGATCGCCGCATCAAAGGTGGTCATCTGTGGGTCTTCAGTAACGAAGTCGATACCGCCCAGACTCCGCTCACCGCGTTGCAGGCAGGTCAACAGGTACAGCTGGAAGCAGCTTCCGGAAAGGTGTTGGGCCTGGCTACCGTCAGCCCCGACAACCTCATCTGCGCCCGCCTGTATAGCCGCGATGCAGCGCATCCGCTGGATAAATCGTTGCTGGTGCATCGCATCAAAATCGCCTTGAGCCTACGTGAAAAATTGTTCAACAAACCCTTCTACCGACTGATATATGGCGAGTCTGACTTGCTGCCAGGCCTGGTCGTGGATCGTTTCGGTGATTATCTGGTCGTGCAGATCAACACGCCCGGCATGGAGCGGGTGCGCGCTGAGATCGTTGAAGCGCTGGTACAGGTATTGAAGCCCGTAGGCATTCTGCTCAAGAATGACGGCGCCGCACGCAAGGCCGAGAAGCTGGACGCCTATATCGAAGTGGCCTTTGGCGAGATCCCAGAGCGGGTGATGCTGGAAGAGAACGGCGTACACTTTGAGGCGCCCGTACACACTGGCCAAAAAACCGGCTGGTTCTACGACCACCGTATGAACCGGGCACGGCTGGCGCCCTATGTTGCCGGTAAACGGGTGCTGGATTTATACAGCTACATCGGCGGCTGGGGCGTACAGGCTGCGGTATTCGGCGCCAGTGAAGTGGTATGTGTGGACAGCTCAGCCCCAGCGTTGGACCTGGTAGAGCACAACGCCTCGCTGAATGGTGTGACCGAACGGATGGCGATGGTCGAGGGTGATGTGATGGAAGCCCTGCGGGAGCTGAAAAGCGCTGGTGAGAAATTCGATGTAGTGATCGCCGATCCGCCAGCCTTTATCAAGAAGCGCAAGGATATCCGCAACGGTGAAAACGCCTACCGTCGGCTGAACGAACAAGCCA
>CAZMGQ010000420.1:0-2402 GCA_964565855.1 uncultured Lentisphaerales bacterium
GCGTCTCCATCAGGTACAAATCGAAACGCTCGCGTAATATCGTCATCTCGGGTTGCGAAATCCGCTTCATCAGCGGCCATGCCGGCATCGGTGCTCATTATGCCGACGAGATCAAAATCGAAAATTGCTACATCCACCACTGCCCGAGCTGGACCCCCGGCATTTTCCTGAGTCGCGTCAACGATTATCAAGTCTTCAACAACCGCCTCGAGAAGAACTCCGGCACCGGTATTCGCCACTACGAATGCAAGCGCGGCCTGCTCAAGGGCAACATCGTCCTCGACCACTTCGGCATGCACGCAGGCGGGTTCAGTGTGTATGAAGGCAGTGCCGACCTCGTGGTCGAAGACAACTATATCCAGAACATCCTCTCCATCAACCGCAACGCTGATAATATCGTCTTCCGCAATAATGTCGTAGACTCTATGAAAAGAACTCCCATCAGCATCGCCATCTGGACATCCGGATCCGTCGGTGGAGACAACATTCACAACCTGACTTTCGAAAACAACACCTTCGTCAACCCCAGCCTGGGCGCCGACTGGGGAACCGGCATCTTCTTCCAGAGCGGAGCACGCAACACCAGCGGCATCACCATCCGCAACAATATCCTGGACCGTCTGCTGGCCCCCGTCCCAACTGATAGCGTCATAGAAGGCAACATTTTCATGCGGCCTACCGACGAAAAATTTGCCGGCAGCGGCAGTGTCACCGAAACTGACCCTCAACGCATCTTCCGCGACCCGGCCAGCGGCGACTTCCGCCGTGTTCCCGACGGTCCGCTGCCCGGAGCCGGTGCCAAACTGCCCCCGCCGCCGGCAATCTGGCAGCGCCCGTAATCCCTTATCTCATTTTTAGAAATGCCGCTTCCCAAGGATCGTATCATGAAAAGCTATCGCAAAGAGTTGTGGTTCAACGTCCCCGCCCGCCGTGGCTTTCTCAATATCACACCCGAAATTGACGCCTGTCTGCGGGAAAGCGGCATCCGCGAAGGACTCTGCCTCGTCAACGCCATGCACATCACCAGCAGTGTCTTTGTCAACGACGATGAAAGCGGACTGCATGGCGACTTCGAACGCTGGCTTGAAAGACTGGCTCCGGAAAAACCACACAGTCAGTACGCCCATAATGGTGCCGAAGACAATGCCGATGCTCACCTCAAGCGTCAGATCATGGGCCGGGAAGCTGTCGTGGCCGTCACCGATGGTCGCCTCGACTTCGGCCCCTGGGAACAGATTTTCTACGGCGAATTCGACGGTTTGCGTCGCAAACGGGTGCTCGTCAAGATAATCGGTGCTTAATCGCCGTCAGCCGGCCCCCCCCGGCAACCTTTCGGGGCATCCGGGATTTGGCTCAGCTTCGCTTTTCTTGCCTGTTACTACTCATTCCTGCTAGGCTGTCGTCATGGACCTGCTTGGATATTTTCTGCGTCGCCTGCTCCTCGTTATCCCGACTTTTGTCGGCATCACATTAGTCTGCTTCGCCCTGATTCATGTCGTCCCGGGCGGACCGGTCGAGGAACGTCTGCGTGCCATGCGGGCCATGGAAGGTGGCGAAAGCGGCGCCGCCCAGGCCGGCTCTACTCCCTCCTCCGTCACCGAGGAATACCGTCAGGAACTGATCCGCCACTACGGCTTCGACCAGCCGCTGCCCAAACGGTACTGGAGCTGGGTCTGGACCAACCGCCTCGGCCTCTCGATGGACTCCTACGCCTTCCCCAACAAAACCGCCTGGCAACTGATCCGCGAACGCATTCCCGTCTCCCTCTGGTTCGGCATCACGGGCTTTGTCCTCAGCTATGTCGTCTGTGTCCCGCTGGGCGTTGCCAAAGCCCTGCGCCACGGCACACGCTTCGACCTCGTTTCCAGCGCCGTAGTTTTCGTCGGCTATGCCCTGCCGGCTTTTGCCGTCGGAATGGTACTCAAGATGCTGCTGAGCGGCACTGTTGAAGGACTCTGGGATTTCTTCCCCCTCGGCGGACTCCAATCGGACAACTTCGAGTCTCTGAGCCTCCTGGGCAAGACTCTCGACCGTCTGCGCCACATGGCACTGCCGGTTTTCTGCTACGTCATGGGCAACTTTGCCGTCCTGACGCTCCTGATGAAAAACTCACTGCTCGACCAGATCAGCAGCGACTACGTCCGCACCGTCCTCGCCAAGGGAGCTACCCGCGGCCATGCCATCTGGCGTCATGCCCTGCGCAACTCGCTGATCCCCATCGCCACCGGTTTCGGCGGCATTCTGATGGTAATGTTTGCAGGTTCGGTCATGATCGAACGTGTTTTCGAGATCCACGGCATGGGTATGCTCTCGCTGGACGCCCTTGAAGGCCGTGACTATCCGGTCTTTATGGGTATGCTGTCCCTGACTGCCCTGCTGGGGCTGGCCGGGGTCAGCGCCTT
>CAZMGQ010000421.1:0-2399 GCA_964565855.1 uncultured Lentisphaerales bacterium
TCGCCGATGCCGCGGATGCCGCCGACGAAATCAATGCGCTTGTCCTTGCGCGGGCCGCCGATCCCCAGCACCGGCGCCAGCAGGCGATCCTGCAAAACCGTTGCATCCAGGCGCTCGGTAACCGGGACGTCGGCCGACACTTCCCAGCTCAACCGGTACCAGCGGCCGCTGAGGTACATGTGACAACTGCGGGGCGCCGTCGGGGCAGGCTCGTCGGTCGGCTCCACCGTGAAGATGCGCTCGACCTCGGCCAGCAGCTCTTCGGGAGTCAGGCCGTTGAATGTCAGCAGCAGCCGGTTGTAGGGCAGCACCTGTAGCTGTGAGGCGGGGAAAAGGCAGGTCATGAAGCCGTTGTACTCTTCGCTGCCGTTGTGTTGCGGATTGGCTTCGCGGCGGGCAGTGCCAGCTCGCCAGGAGGCGGCCGAACGATGATGTCCATCGGCAATATAGGTGCGTGGTACGGCCGCAAATGCAGCTATGAAGGCCTCCGGATTTGCCACGCGCCAGACTGTGTGACCGACGCCGTCAACCGAGACAAAATCGTAGAGCGGTGCCGCCTTTTGGGCCTCGCTGACGAGCTGGTCAATCGCCGGAAGATCACGGTAGGTCAGGAAAACCTGTCCGGTATTGGCATTCGTGGTCAGGATGTGGCGCGTGCGGTCGTCCTCTTTGTCGGGCCGGGTCTTTTCGTGCTTGCGGATGGTATCGTTGGCATAGTCTTCGATCCTGCAGCAGGCGACAATTGCCGTCTGGGCATGGTCCCCCATCGTCTGCCGGTAGAGGTAGATGCCGGGAGTCTCGTCCTGAACCAGATGTCTGTCAGCTAGCAGCGCGTCGAGCCTGGTCCGGGCCTTTTCATAAACTATGTCCGAATAAGGATCAACATCATCCGCCAGATCGATCTCGGAGCGGACCACTCTCAAAAAACTGTGTGGATTGCCGGCAGCCAGAGCGCGGGCTTCTGCCGTATCGATAACATCGTAAGGTAGGGAGGCAATGTTGCGAGCCAGCTCGGTATCGGCGGGTCGTATTGCCGCAAAGGGTAGAATCTGCATCGGTAATCCTCTATTTTGATATGCATCGTCACCCATGCAGGGGGACCATGCGGGGTTATCCGGCACCCTCGACGAGTGCCGAGACAAACAGCGCCTTGATGGTATGCATCCGGTTTTCGGCTTCGTCAAAAACTTTGGAAAAAGGCGCTTCGAAAACTTCGTTGGTCACCTCCAGAGCACCACTCTCACGTGTGGCCTCGGTTTCGTGATCGTGAAAAGCCGGCAGGCAATGCAGGAAGAGCAGTTCCCCGCCGAGGTTGCCGGTCTCGCGGACCAGTTTCATGTTAACCTGATAGGGGCGCAGCAGCCGGATTCGTTCGTCCTCCTGCCCCTCCTCGCCCATCGAAACCCAGACATCGGTATAGAGTACATTGGCCCCGGCAACTGCCCGCAAGGGATCGCGCTCGACACTGATCGTGCCACCATGCCGGGCGGCTATTTCGCTGGCCTGCTGCACGAGCGTGGGATCGGGGTGCAGTTCTTCCGGCGAGCAGTTCACATAGTGGAGGCCGCTCTTGGCACAGCCCAGCATCAGCGAGTTGGCTACGTTGTTGCGACCGTCTCCGATATAGACCAGACGCTTGCCCCGCAGCGAGCCGAAGTTCTCCTTGACCGTCATCAGGTCAGCCAGGACCTGAGTCGGATGGGCAAAATCGGTCAGGCCGTTCCAGACCGGCACGCCGGCATATTCGGCCAGTTGCTCGACCTTGCTCTGTTCGTAGCCACGGAAGAGAATGCCGTCGAACATGCGCCCCAGCACCCGTGCACTGTCCTTGACCGATTCCTTGACGCCGAAGTGAATGTCGTTACGGTTCAGGTACTCGACATTGCCGCCCTCGTCGTAGGCGGCAATTGTGGCGGCGGCCCTGGTACGGGTCGAGCTTTTTTCAAAAATCAGCGCAATGTTGCGCCGGTGCAGCAGATCTCCACGCACACCGGCCGCACGGCGCGCCTTGAGCGCGATCGCGAGGTCGATTATTTCCTGCAGTTCTTCGTCGGTAAGTTCGCCCAGAGTCAGGAGCGAACGACCTTTAAAAGCGGCACTGTACGATAACATTGCTGGTCTCCGGAAAGAGATTTATTTTGTCATGCGACAAATGCCGATTCAGGTTATCAAATCTGCCCGGTCACAGCAATAAATTTGCCACCGTCCGGAAACTGCACAATGGCGATGCTTCAACCGGCGAGCGCTTCCTGTCTGGCCCGGGCCATGATGCCGCCCGCCTGGTGCCAGGTTTCGGACTCCATCTCCTGTCCGGCAGCCTTGACAATGCCCGAGACATGATCGGGCGTCTTGATGCCGGAAATGGCACTGGTGACGGCCGGGTGTCGCAGCACCCAGTT
>CAZMGQ010000422.1:0-2392 GCA_964565855.1 uncultured Lentisphaerales bacterium
CGGCACGTACGGCGATTTCGGCAGTCTCGGTATCACGCGTTTCCCCCACCAGCACCACGTCGGGATCCTGACGCAGGATATGCCGCAAGCCGCTGGCAAAGGTCAGGCCGATTTTGGGGCGAACCTGAATCTGGCCGATATCCGGCAACCGGTACTCCACCGGCTCCTCCACCGTCAGGATATTGCGCCGTTTGGCATCGAGCGATCCCAGCGCCGAATAAAGCGTGGTGGTTTTGCCGGAGCCGGTCGGTCCCGATACGACCACCAGGCCATTGGGCAGAGCCAGCAGTTCACGAAAAGGCGTAATAATTGCCTCCGGCATACCCAGATCTGACAGGGGCAGCAGGGCGGTCGAGCGATCGAGCAGACGCATGACGACCCGTTCGCCATCAACCACCGGCACGGTCGAGACGCGGACATCGATCGTGCGTTCACCGACACTGACCTGCGTCATGCCGTCCTGTGGCAGGCGACGTTCGGCAATGTCCATGTGGGCCATCACCTTGACACGTGATATCAGCGCCTCATGAAACTGGCTCGGAGGTGCCGGCTGTTCGTAGAGGGTGCCATCGACCCGGAAGCGGACGCGGATGCCGCCCGTTTCTGGCTCAAAGTGAACATCCGAAGCGCGTCGACGCACGGCGTCGAGCAGGCAGTTGTTGACCCACTGGGTGACGGGTGCCATTTCGCTGGCAGCCAGCAGATCGGTGCCCCGGTCAGCAGCAGCCCGGACGGGGGCGGCCGCAGGGGCAACACCGGCACCGCCTGACGACGGACTGGCTGTCGGACGTTCGTAATAGGCTCCATCAATCGCCGCAGCCACTACCTCGGGACTGGCCAGCACCGGCTGAAACTCGACCCCCGTAGCCAGTTGAACATGTTGCAACAGGGCCAGACAGTCGGGACGCGACACCAGCAGACAGGCTGCTCCTTCAATACGGATCGGCAGGACACCCTGCTCCCGCACCCAGGCTACCGGCAGATTGGCGAGCAGGTCCGAGTCGTACATCGAACGTGCCACCTGGTCGATATATGAGAGGCCGTATTTGCGGGCCTGACTCTGAAGATCGTTTCCCATGGTTCCTATTGTATCAGTTGGCGACAATATTCACCAGGCGTCCCGGCACACAGATTACCTTGCGCACCGTTTTGCCTTCGATAGCCTGCTGGATCTGCGGCAGTGCCAGGGCCAGCTCACGCATGGCAGCTTCGTCAGCATCGGCCGGCACCATGGTGCGAGCGCGGTTTTTGCCGAGAATCTGCACGACGATTTCAACCTCGCTGGCTTTGATGAACTGCTCATCCCAGACCGGCCAGGGGTGATAGGCGAGAGTTTCGGAGTGCCCCAGCTTCTGCCAGAGTTCTTCGCCCAGATGCGGCGCAAAGGGCGAGAGCAGGAGCGTGAAGGTTTCAGCCACCTGACGCGGCAGGGGCTTGTTTTCACCACTGAACTCGTTCAGACAGATCATGAGCTGGCTGATAGCGGTGTTGAAAGCCAGCTCCTCGATATCCTCCGTCACTTTTTTGACCGTGGCATGCAGCATTCTTAGCTGAGCTTCGTTTGGATCTGTTTCGACCAGCGGCTGGTCGAGCACCATGCGGCAGGCACGGCGCAGGAAGCGATAAACGCCTTCGACGCCCTTGGTGTTCCAGGGCTTGACCGCCTCCAGCGGGCCCATAAACATTTCGTAGAGGCGCATGCTGTCGGCACCATATTCGGCGATCACATCGTCGGGGTTGACCACGTTGCGAAGTGACTTCGACATCTTGGCCGGAAACTCGGTCAGAACTTCCCCGGTTTCGCTGTGTACCGGTCCGGCATCGGTCTGCTCCACCAGATCGCTCGGGACGAGTGCGCCCCGGGCGTCCTTGTAGGAGAGCCCCAGGATCATGCCCTGGTTGACCAGCCGCTGAAACGGCTCTTTGGTAGAAACGTGTCCGAGATCGTAGAGCACCTTGTGCCAGAAGCGTGCATAGAGAAGGTGCAGCACGGCATGTTCGGCCCCGCCGACATAGAGATCGACTGGCATCCAGTGTTTTTCCTTGGCCGGATCGAAGGCCGCCTGATCGTTGGTGGGGTCAATATAGCGCAGATAGTACCAGCAGGAGCCGGCCCACTGGGGCATGGTGTTGGTTTCGCGGCGACCGCGGCGGCCCGTGGCGGGATCGGTATAGTCGAGCCAGTCGCCAGCCTGGGCCAGCGGCGGTTCGCCACTCTCAGTGGGGTGGAAGTCCGATACCTCGGGCAGGGTCAGCGGCAGTTCGTCATCACCCAGCAGGTGGATCGAACCATCCTCCATGTGAACGATCGGGAACGGCTCGCCCCAGTAACGCTGGCGGCTGAAGAGCCAGTCGCGCAGCTTATACTTGACCGCCTCATGTCCCAGACCAT
>CAZMGQ010000423.1:0-2392 GCA_964565855.1 uncultured Lentisphaerales bacterium
GCCATGAACGATTCCAACCACTCCCTACCGCCACAGCAGCCCCCTCCCCTGCCTCCGGCACCGGCCGCAGCCCCGCTGCCACCCCCTCCTCCCCCGCGCCGTTCGCTGGGACGACGTCTGCTACGGTGGGCCGTGGGTTTTTGTGCACTCATCGGAATACTCACAATCATCAGCATCTTCGCTTTCAGCTTTGTTCCGGAAAACGATGTCAACCTGGGCCTCGATGAGTACCCACGCCTGACTGAAGTCTGGTCCTCCGGCAAGGGTGATGCCAAAGTGGCACGTATCCAACTGCGCGGTACGATCCAGTTCGGTGGCGACTCCGGCCTCTGGGGCTCCGCCAGCGATTCCTCACCCGACGCCGCTTACCGTGCCATCCTGCGGGCCACAGCCGACCGTGACGTTGTCGGCATTCTGCTGGAAATCGACAGCGGCGGCGGCTCCATGACTGCCAGCGACATCATCTACAACGCCCTGGTCCGCTTTACCGAATCAGACCCGAAGCGAACTGTCGTCGCACATATGGGCGACACTGCTGCCTCCGGCGCTTATTATATTGCCCTGGCAGCCAACCAGATCATGGCCCACCCGACCACCCTCACCGGATCCATCGGCGTCATTATGCAGTCCATCAACATCCGCCAACTGATCGACAAGATCGGTATCAGCACCGACAATATCAAATCCGGCGGCAACAAGGATATCCTCAGCCCCCTGGTCGACATGTCGCCCGAGCAGCGACAGACGCTGCAACAGATGGTCGATCAGCTTCACGATCGTTTTGTGAACCTCGTGGCCAGACACCGTCTGCTCTCCGAAGAAGAGGTCCGCTCAATCGCCGATGGCAGTATTTTCCTCTCCGATCAAGCACTCGAAATGGGTCTGATCGACGGAATCGGCTACCGTCACGATGCCGAAAAAACAATCGAAGCCCTGCTCGACAGCGAAGTGCGCTTCATCCGCTACACCCGCAAAACCTCACTGCGCGACATGATCTCATCACCGTCTTTCTGGGGGTCCGTCATTCAGCATGCCCTGCCCCGGACTTCCAACGACTCTGCCTTCCAACTGCGCTAACTGTCTCCTGCGATGCCTGCCCACCCATTTATGAGAATGCTTTTTCTGACAGCTGCCAGTCTGGCACTGTTCCTTGAAACAGCTCCCGCCAACACCCGCACTTACCGGATTACCGAAGAAACCCTTCACCACCGGATCGTGCTGGATGCCGAAGGCTTTGCCGAGGTTTCTTCACCGATTCATAACCCGCTGCACCGGGCCCAAATCCGCGAAGTCATGCCCGATGGCGCCTGGGCTGAAAAGGGCGCTGTGATCGCTTCTTTCGACGATTCCGGCCCCTCCAACAACCTCGAACGCTCCTACCTCAGCTTGGCCACCGCCGAGGCCACGCTCGAACGCGACATCGCCCGTATCGACAACAGCGATCTGACGCTGCGCGACCGTTTTGACGAAATTGTCGACCGCATCTCCGTGCTCGAAGCACGGCACGAGCGCCTGCGCTCCATGCCCGACCCGACCGATGTCGCCATCGCCCAGTCGCGCCTGCGTGTGGCCGACCTCGCCTGGCAAGCCGCCAGCAACGAGTTTGCCAAAGCCATCCAGCGCTTCGACGACGACCTGATTTCGCTGCAGGAACGTGAATCCCGCGAAGCCGAACGTGACAGCGCCGAGGCCGAACTGCTCCATGCGGAGACATCGCTCGAGATTATCAGCCGCCCCACCAAACCCCACGAAATGCGCACTCTCGAACTCGAAATCGAAAACACCAGGCTCGAACGTGACAAGCTGGCACGTGAGATTGCCAAAAACGAAGAACTCGTCGAAATCCGCAAACGCGGTGCCAGGGTACGGGTGGATCAGATCAACCGCCAGGTTGCCGAACGCGAAGAATCCGTCCAGGCGACCAAGGTCACCGCCCCCAACAGCGGCCACGTCATGCACATGCCCGGTTTCCGCCGCAACGTACTCGACGGCGGTGACCGTATGTGGAAAAACAACATCTTCATACGTATGCCGGACCCCGAAACTCTGGCTTTCAAAGGTGTCATCCCGGAAACCATGCGCCGCTTCGTCTCAGTCGGCGATCCCGCCACACTCAAGATTGTCGGTTTTGCCGATCAGGAGATCGAAGGCACTGTCAGCTCGATCGCAACCTCCGCACGCGACACGACTGCCGAGGAGAACCGGGGCTGGGGCGACACCAACGAATCGGGCGTCACGGTCTGGGTTCAGCCGCCGGCCGAGCTGGTCGACGGTTCGGCCCATCCGCTCGATCAAGGGCTGGGGCGACATCAACCAATCCGGGGTCAAGGTCTATGACGTGGTGGTCAAACCCGACCACAAGGAGCCCTGGATGCATGTCGGCGCCCATGCC
>CAZMGQ010000424.1:0-2379 GCA_964565855.1 uncultured Lentisphaerales bacterium
CGGCCGGTCAACACTGCGGCAGACTTTCGCCCAGGAGACTATCAAGACCACGGACCTACTGGTGGCCCGTTTTGAGCAGATCAAGAAAAACCTGACGATTGCCGGCGATGCTGAGGGAGCCCGGCTTGCGGCCCGGGCCGTTGACCGGGCCCAGGCTTCCGAAGCCTATACCGAAGCCCTCTTTGCGCTCGACGATGCTGCCAGTGCCGGCGAAGCGAACGCAGCCGCGGAAACTCCTGCCCCTGCTGCCCCGCCAGTGACTGATCCACCGGCAACAGCCCCTCCCGGGACGCTTCTGCGCATTCCAAACTCAGCCGGTATCCGGGTCTATGAGCCTGGCTATGTACCTTCTTCCGTCGGTGTCACGTACCGGCTTTGCAGCATTACAGAAACTGAAAACAGCCCTAAAGATCCCCCCCGGGTTTCCGCCGTAATCCGGTATGCTCCGCGCAACAACATGATCTTCCAGTTTCCCGATGAACGACTCACTGCCGATGCTGTCAGCCTGCGACTCAGTCTGCGCGGCCGGGGCGAACAGGGGGTCGCTGAGCCGCTGATTGTGGTTGTAGAATACTTCGGGCGCCGACTTAACGGAGTGCCCCAGTCACAATCCTATCTTGCGATCAATATGGGAAGCCTCAGCAACCGCTCGACCAGTATCGATTTGCCGGTCACATCCCACCAGATTCAAATCCGCCCCAACTCCAACGGCGGTACCCGACGCAGGCTGGACAACGCACAACGCTTTGGTGGTGTTATTCTGACGGTTTTTGACAGCACCGGCAACATTCTCTACCAGGCGGTGACCGACTCTGCGTTGCTGCCCTACGCCACCGACAGCTCGCCCTACAAGGAAGACGGCACGCTCAACCGGCCGATGACCATGCAGTGAGTATGCGCCGGACGATTTTCAACCACCCACAAGAACCCTGGAACTGATCATGGGAAAGACCCTCTACGAAAAAATCTGGAACAGCCACATTGTTAAAACCCTCGACGGCGGCGCCTGCCTGATCTATATCGACCGTCATCTGGTTCACGAAGTCACCAGCCCGCAGGCTTTTGAAGGACTGCGTATCGCCGGACGCAAAGTACGCCGTCCTGACCTGACCATCGCCACGATGGACCACAACGTCCCGACCGATGCCAGCCGCAATATTACCGAAGTCATCGCACAGATGCAGATCGACGCCCTGGCTCGCAACTGTCGCGAGTTCGGGGTGGAGCTTTTCGACATGCACAGTCCCCTGCAGGGCATCGTCCACATGATCGGCCCCGAGATGGGTCTGACCCTGCCGGGAACGACCGTCGTTTGCGGCGACTCCCACACCGCCACCCACGGTGCCTTCGGCGCACTGGCCTTCGGAATCGGCACTTCTGAAGTCGAGCACGTTCTAGCCACCCAGACATTGCGCCTGAGCCCGTCGCGGACTTTCCGTGTCATTTTCAGCGGCCAGCTCCAGCCGGGCGTGACCTCCAAGGACATGGTACTCAACTTCATCGGCCGTATCGGCGCCGCCGGAGCGACCGGCACCGTGCTGGAATATGCCGGCTCGACCGTCGAAGCTCTCTCGATGGAAGAGCGTATGACGATCTGCAACATGAGCATTGAGGCCGGTGCCCGCGCCGGTCTGATGGCACCGGACGAGACCACCTTCCAGTATATTGCGGAAGGCGACCGTCCCTATGCTCCGCGTGGGGCTGCCCTGGAAGCCGCGATTGCAAAATGGCGTCAGCTCCCATCGGATCCCACGGCCAAATTCGACCGTGAACTCTCGATTGACGTCTCCGACCTCGCACCGCAGGTCTCCTGGGGCACCAGCCCCGGCATGATGGCCGACGTCACGGGCATCGTCCCCGATCCCTCGAATGTCGAACACTACACACGCAGAGATTGCGAGGCGGCACTCGAATACATGGGGCTCACCCCCGGAACCAAGATCACCGACATCCCGCTCGACACCGTCTTCATCGGCAGTTGCACCAACGGTCGCATCAGCGACCTGCGCGAAGCTGCCGACATCATGCGCGGACGCAAGATCAAGGACGGCATGCGTGTCCTGATTGTGCCGGGATCGGAACAGGTCCGTGCCCAGGCCGAAGCTGAAGGGCTCGACCGTGTCTTCACCACAGCCGGGGCCGAATGGCGCCACGCCGGCTGCAGCATGTGTCTCGGGATGAACCCCGACCGACTCGCCGAAGGCGAACGCTGCGCCTCCACCTCCAACCGCAACTTCGAGGGGCGTCAGGGCAAGGGTGGTCGCACCCACCTCTGCAGCCCCGCCATGGCCGCGGCAGCAGCCATAGCCGGTCACTTCGTCGATATCCGCAGTTGGCAGGCGTCAGGAAGATGCACTTTTTCAGACGGCGACGGGCGCG
>CAZMGQ010000425.1:0-2364 GCA_964565855.1 uncultured Lentisphaerales bacterium
AGACGATCCTTTTGGGGATCGCGCAGCATTTCGTCATGCGTCACACGGTTGCGGCTCGAAGGTGGCGGAACGTCATCCGGCACCGGAATTCCGCGCTCGCGACACCAGGCCTGGAAGCCCGCTGTCTTGGCTACGCTCTCGGTGCCGAGAGAAAAGTCCATCCACTCGCAGGTTTGCCCCGAGGCGATGGCATAGGCCTCGATCACGTCGCCGTGTTTTTTCTCGGAGTATTCGAGGAAAGCATGGAGGTACTCGTTCATGAACCCCCGCCATTCCGGATTGCAGATCACGCGGCCGAGTTCGTTGAAGGAGTCGTAGCAGATCCGGTTTTTGATCAGCCACTCCGGCGAGTTGAGGTCGACCATACAGATGAATTTTGCGTCGGGACAGACCGACTGAATGTCGGCGATCTGCCGGTCGAGTGGCTCGAAGTCGTATTCGCCGTACCAGTTCCACATGGGCGGGTATTTGCAGTAGGGTTCGCCCAGGGAGTTGAGGGTGTTGGAAGCGTAAAAGCAGAAGGTTTTCACCCCGGCCTCGCCCATGCGCTTCATCGTTTCCAGCTCCGGCCAGAAAGAACGGTAAGCGAAGAAGGGTTTGCTTTTCATGATACTCATGATCTGATCCTCGTTTGATCGGTAAATCTGTGGAAAGGCGGACGTATTGCTCTGCAGTCACTACCTGACGATGATTACGGTTGGCGGCTGCAATGAGACTGAAAAGTCGTCCATCGCAACATTGAGCCAGGGTTTGTCCGAGCGTGCCCTGTTCTGTCCGACACTGGTCCGGGCTGCGAAAAGAAAAACGGACTTGGTGGTATTGTAGTTGCCGATGTACCGGTCTGCATCGACCAGCCTGGTGCCATCAGCCTGAGTGACGATCAGGGTTGCCTTGTCGCCCCTGACGCGGATTTCGACATCCTGCCACTCGGTAGCTGAAAACTGGTTATCGTCGATGCGAGTTGCCTGTATTGACTCAAACTCGTTTGTGTCGGCTCCCTCATACCAGTAAAAGCGGGTCTGGCCTCCGGTTCCAGATGGATCCCAGAAGTTGCGGTTGATAACCCAGCCGCGATTACCGAGTACTGTGTCGTGGTTCACCGCTCGCGGGAGCAAGAATAGCCCGGCATAGCTGCCGGATTCGACTGCACCGCCAGTCGTAAGTTTAAGGCTGGCATTGTAATCGGGGATGGTGCTGAGGTCATAGTCCACATAGGCATATTGATTTGAAAGAGTTGACCAGTGGACTGCATATAGAACATTGTCGATGACCTTGAAGTTGTGCCATCCCGGGTCAACCCAGGTATAGTCACCGACACTTGTTTTGCCGACCCTGAAAGCGGTGACACCGTCGCCCCGGTTGAAGTCATCAGCATAGAGAACGGTTTGCGCGATCGCAACGGATGCACGGATAAGTATGCCAAACACGAGTCCGGCAGCCAGGTTTTGTGTTGTTTTCATGTTTGTTTCCCTCAGTGAGGTGGTTTGTTTTATGAGATTGTTGGGATAGTGGAGGTGAGTGACCGCACATTGAGATTATTCCGCCTGCCAGCGGCGGTAGATGTCTTCCTTGACCCCGGGATGGCGCAGGCCGAAGCCCATGTTCCAGATGTGCCAGCCCATGCGATAGCGTTCGAGCCAGTCCACCGTATCGCGGGTCCAGAGTCTGCCCGAAGCGGGAGCCTGCGGCGTAGAGTATCCGATGACGCCGAACTCGCCGCAATGTACCGGCAGGTTGTAGCGGCTCTGAAATTCGAAAATCGGCAACATTCCGGCACCGAGATTCCAGCGATCGTACCAGCCGAGCCCACCCGCCCCGAAGTGTGTTCCGACAGACCAGTCCATCGGCGTAATCCAGCCCGGATAGAAGAGGTAGGCTGATCCACCCTGCCCGCGGGTCTGAATCATCTGGTGACTGAATGAGTGTGGCGTGTAGAAGTGGAAGGAATAGACTACGTTGTCGTCGCTCACGGGACGCACGTCGAAAAAGCCCGAGGTGTTGGCCATGTCCGAGCCGGTCACGTAGAGCGGCGTTGCCTGATCGTTGGCACGGATGACTTTGGCGGTGCGATCGACCAGGGCCGCCCAGAGTGAAAACGATCCGGGCTTGATGTGCATCTCGTTATAGAGGTCGTAACCTGCCACCACATCGGGAAAGCGTGAGCCGATTTGCGAGAGTCGATCCCACATCGCTATAAAGCGCTCTTCATCCGCTGGATCAGTCGGCATACCGTCTGCCCAGGTTGTGCGATACTGGAAGTCGTGCGGATCGATCAGTACTTTGAGACCGAGTTTCTGACAGATTGCGAGTTAGGGCTGTTTCATCTGTTTTAGGCAGAATGGAATTGTTTGGTCGTGGTGACGT
>CAZMGQ010000426.1:0-2363 GCA_964565855.1 uncultured Lentisphaerales bacterium
TGATATCGAGCGCTTCGACCCGCAGACCCACCGGATCTACTTCGGTTATGTCTCCGAATCGCTTTACAACAACACACACTACGCCTTCTTCAACTCGCCCAAACTGATTACCAGCCCCGGCCAGTACAGCCTCGAAGCTACCGCCACCCGTGGCACTTCACGCATACATTTCTGGCCAGAGAAGCTTGAGAGCGATGATCCCCTTAACGTTGATAACGACAAGCCGGCCGGAATCGGCCAAGCCGTCCGTAGTCATGGTTTCCAGCTCGAAAAAGCTGCAAACATTGTCGTACGGGGCTTCAAGATCCGCCGCACGTCGTCACAGGGAATCCTGGCCCGTGACAGCCGGGACATCCAGATCGCGAACAACACCATCAGCATGGCTGGCGGTATCGGACTCCAGACGATCGGCTGTACCAGGGTCGTGGTCAGCGATTGTGGTATCGACCACTCGCGCGACCGTGGCATCCTGCACCGTAACGGCAAGGACATTTCCACCCTCAACTGCCACGTCCACCGCAACGGCCTGACCGGCATCGGCCACTACGGAGTCAAGGGTGGTACCTGCGGCGGCAATCTGGTTACGGAAAACCGCGCCAACCATGCCAACGGGCTGACCTTCTACCTGAAGTGTGCCGACATGATTATCGAACGTAACGAAGTTTACGACGGCAACGCCAGCCTCACGATCCAGGAATCGGAGAACATGCTGATCCGCAACAATATCTTCGATGGCAACGGTCGCGGTGCGGCGATCGGGATCTGGGTTGCAACCCCCTTCCGCGATATCCGTTTCATCAACAATGCCATCATCAACGGACCACGCGACTCCACCTGGTCGGCCGGCATCTTCAGCAACAACCGCAACCCCGAGGGGCTCGTCTTCCGCAACAATATCATCGATGGCCTGGCGGGCAATCTCCCGGGGCTCTACGAAAACAATATCTACACTTTCTGGGGGCCCCGCCAGAAGGACAAGAAGCTGGGTGAAGGCGAAATATACGAGGAAGACATCAGCAAAATTTTCGTCGATCCTGCCAACCGCGACTTCCGTCTGAAGCCCGGCAGTCCGGCCATCGGTGCCGGTCAGATGCTCGACGAACTGGGCAACGACTTCGCCGGCAATCCCCGCCCTGCGGATAAGCCGGTCGATATCGGCCCCTACGTCTTCACCGAGTAGTCAGCAGCCTGTTATCCCTAAACTGCAAGAGGTGCCGCTTTGTTTCGGAAGAAGCAAAGCGGCACCTTACTTTATACTGGCGGCTACTTGCGGATGGCATCCTCCGGATGTCCTTCGATCCGGTTGTCATCCGCAATGGTGTAGTTGATGACCCCCTCATGAATCCGGATGCCTACCCGCTGCCAGGCTTCCTCGGGGGCACGTGTTTCGCGGATGGTATTGCCTTCGAGGCGCAGCCCTTCCTGGATGCCGCACACATCCACTCCGCAGCCGACGGCTTCCTCTGCCGGCAGGATTCCCTTGATTTCGGTCAACTGATCGGGTGCCGAGCCATTGTTCTCGATCATGTTCCCCCGCAAGGTGCAACGGTGCGGACCGTTGGCTGCGGTTTTGACGCGGAAGCAGACGCCATACTTGGCGTTGTCATGGATGTGATTGTCGGCTATCAGACAGTCGGAATCCTTGTGTCCGATGGAAATTCCGCTGCGCAGATTCCGCCAGCCGTTATGGTGAATGTGGTTCTCGTAGAACTCGCCGTGGCGAATGCCCCAGCAGATATAAAGCCCGTCTGAGCCGTTGTGGTGGATATGGCAGCGCCGCAGGATCGTCCGCTGGCTGTGGCTTCCCGGATGAATTCCAAAAACACCGTTGTAGGCACTCTCACAGTCTTCAATCAGCGGCCGTTCGCTGGCCTTGGCCACGGTGATACCGTCGCCGGGGCTGCCAGTCACACTCAGGTGTCGCAGCACGGCATCGGGCGAGCGATAAACCGAAACAGCCGACAGGGTTGTCATCGGCAGCATGTTCGCCGGATCCTCGACCTTAGCCTCGATCCGCATCCCCTCCAGCCGTACCCCCGGCACATCGTGTGCTTGAATCATCGGGAAAAAGTTGAAGACGCGCGCGTTCTCCTCTACCAGCCGATCGGTAATCAGAAGGCGGTCGATCTGCAAGTTGCCTTCGCTGTCGCAATCCAGCACCCGCACTGGATTGACCGGGTCATGCCACGCCATGCGTTTATCCCACAAGATCAGCCCCATGCCGGGGACAAAACGCTCCGGGTGCGTCGGAGTGATCTGACGCTGCGCCGCATCGGCATCCGTCAGCAGCTCGCTGCTGATCAGCGGATCCTTCCGCCGCAAAATCGTATCCGGCCCCTCCCCCACGAGCGACACACCCGGAC
>CAZMGQ010000427.1:0-2362 GCA_964565855.1 uncultured Lentisphaerales bacterium
TAGGATCGCACGCTGGACTATGCCTGCGTCGATCACCCGACCGTCCTGTCGTTGGACATTCAGCGTCACGTCAAAATAACCGCCACCCGCCGCTGCTCCGGACTCGCTGCCGGGCACAATCTCGGCCACCGGTATGGCTGTCTCCAGCCGGTCCGCCAGCTCCCCCACCCGACCCTCCATGGTCACTTTCCAGCCGCTCCGACGCAGTGCAGGCAACTGGCTGCCCAGAAAGTTCAGCACCTCACGCTCACCCACGACCGGCTCCAGTCCCGCGCCATTGTCACCGCTGAAACCGAGACGGTTGAGCCGTTTCACAGCGGCTTGCTCGGCTGGCAGGTTGCGCACTTCGTAGCCCAGTAAATCTTCGTCGCTGGGTATGGCAAAGTCCCCCATGGCATGGGCGGCGTTGGCGGGAAGACTGTAGCCGCCGGGATAGACCGCATGGAGAGAAGGCAGGATCGAAGCCGGCGTCCCCCGCACCCGTATGGAAAATTCCGGCCGTGCCGGCAGGGTGTCGAAAAGGTTGAGATCGATTTCGCTCTCGAATGGCACCGCCTCGGCAAGTTTGTTCAGCTCCTGCCGGATGAAACGCACGACGTCCGTCCGGGGAATCGCCACCGTCTCATGGTAAACCATCTGATATGGGCCCGGCAGCAGCCGCGTGACCGGCCAGAGATCTTTACCTGATGAAACCCAGCCCGACCGGTTGTGGGCAACGATCAGGGCTGTCGGGTCAGGTATTTCTTCCCCCGGCAGGATGGCGTTGGCAAAGAGCAGCAACTCTCCGTTTTCACGATCAAGATCGAGATACACCCCCACTTCAGCCGCTTCAGGGCGGATTTCCAACGGGTCGCCACCGACTCGAAAGATCCGTCGCTGCTGGGCACGGTGAACTTCAAAAACACTCATCAGATCGGACCGGGTCAGCTCGATTGTCGCCGCCGGACGTCCTTCGCAGATATCCTCGAGCACAAACAGCAGGGTCTCGTCTTCACGCCGCAGGGCCAGTGAGGTTTGTGGCGGAATCTGGTCGAGCGCCACAGTACTGCCGGCCATCACCGCCATACATTGGACCGTTATATGCCCCTCCCAGAACTGCTCCACCCAGTTCCCGGGCAGCCGCAACCGGATTTCAGCCGGTGTACCGCCTGTTTTGACATCTGCCCGGGCGACAAACTTGCCGGCCTGCTCAGCTTCAAACATTGCCAGTGCCCGGCGACGCTCCGCTTCACGACGGGCACGCTGTTCCGGATTGTTTTCACGCCGGTGCAGCATCAGCCCCACAGCGACCACATGCACACAGATGCGGCCATCACGCTGATTGACAGCACAGGGACAATGGCTTTCGATCATCCCCTGCGACAACAGCTTAAAGCGCGTCCGCAGCTCGCGCCCCATATAGCTGATGGCACCGCTGGCCCAGGGGGCTTTATAGTCCGCCCGCAGTACATCGCCCCGGTCCACCACCTGTGCAGCTTCGCGCAACAGACCCGAGCCTCCCCAGGAGGCAAGCTGTTTTTCCGATACCCTGAACAGACTGGACTTCATTTAATACAAAAGAAAGACGCGCAAACTGCGCGTCATCTGATGGAGGCGTGAACCGGAATTGAACCGGTGTAGGAGGTTTTGCAGACCTCAGCCTAACCACTCGGCCATCACGCCCTGTTTGAATTTTATGTGTTCTGTACGCTTACTTGCGCTGAGCGGCGCGGGCGCGTTCTTTCAGACGCTTGGCCCGACGTTCCCGCCTCTGGCGTTTCAGTCGTTTCTTCAGTTGCTGTCCCATAGGCGGAAAACTATATCAGCTACCGCCACCTCACGTCAACACCAAAAAACGCAAATCTTAAATTCTGAAGATTTTGATCTTCCGTACACAGGAACTGAGACTGCGGCGTTGACGGCGCAACGCCCTCCAAAAGGTTAGCCGACAGTATATTAAGAATGGAGGCGAATGTCCTCATGAGTCGCAAGTACAAGAAAGTGCGTTTATTAAAAGCAAAGTTGGCGACCCACCTCTTATTAACAAGGAAGCTTTTTTATCACCCCTTGCGGCAGAGTCCGGACATTGCCTCAAGCCAACCTCAGGGCTATAATTCTATATTCTCCATCATAATGGTTGAGATTGAGCTTTACACTTCCTCCCTTAACTGCTAACTTGCGCCGCTAAATCAACTCCACCACTGGAGTTTGGCAAACGAAAACAAGTCTCTCACAGGAGATGTTCATGAAAACAACCAGCTATATCACCGTTCTCTCAATCCTCTGTGCCGCCAGTCTGGCACCGGCCCAGCAGTTGCCGGCCGAAGCTGCCGCAGCCGTGTCACAGGCGATGGCCATGTTCGGACAGGCGGCCCAGCAACAG
>CAZMGQ010000428.1:0-2355 GCA_964565855.1 uncultured Lentisphaerales bacterium
GGATGCCCCAGCACGGCAAAGGTTGTGGTACGACTGTCGGGTTTCATCAACTCACCTCCCGGCGGGCGCCGGAACGACATACGCCCCGGGTACCAGCCAGATCAAATCCGATCCAGCAAGATCGTTTATCCACCATGTATCTCAGCCTCTCTACTTAAACTGTGCTGGATCACATGATAGACCTTTAAGGAGCCTGGGAAAAGCCCAATTGAGGTTGAATTGCACCGAAAACCGCCAAAATGGGAGAGGCAAGTGTCACCTTGTCCGAGGTCCCCATCACGCTGTCGCCCGGCTCAATCCAACTTGCGTTCGAGACGCGGCTGAATCGGTATCGGGCGGCCCACCCGCTCGAACCAGTCATCTACATGCTGCTCATAGTCGGCCACCTTGTGGCTGTGTCTGATGCGTCGCACCAGTTTTTCTCCGCCCTCACAACGTTCGTGCAGGTAGCCCCACAGTTCCTTCATCCGGCCCAGGAGCGAAGCCGGCCCATACAATTCTTCGCGATAACGGGCATAAATCTCGTCATAAAAACTTCGCAGTTCCCCGATGGTCGGCTCCGCCGCTTCCGCTGCTTCCATCCCGCCTTCAACTGCCTGCCGGATCGTGCGGGCGAGAAACGGATCGGTCGCCGCGCCGCGTCCGATCATCCAGCGTGAGATATCCGGAAACCGTTGCTTCAGATATCTGAAGTCCGCCAGAGTAAAGATGTCGCCATTGTAGGTCACCGGGGCATGCAGCTCCCGGTAAACTGCAGCGAAGGCATCCAGCCAGACCTCGCCCCCGTACATCTGAACAGCCGTACGCGGATGGATCGTGATGCCTGCCAGCGGATACTGGTGGAGCAGAGGCACACGTTCGGCCAGCAGTTCGGCATCATGAATGCCCAGACGGACCTTGACTGAAAAGCCCTGCGGCAGCACCTCGCAGCCGGCATCCAGCATCCGGCGCAGATTATCGGCATCGGCAAAAAGGCCACAGCCGCGCCCTTTTTTGATGACAAACTTCCAGGGACAGCCGAGGTTGAGATTGACCTCGCTATGCCCCAGGTCAGCCATGGCACTGAGCATGGCCCGGAGCTGCTCCGGATCCTTGCCGATAACCTGCGGTATGATCGTCATGCCTGTCTGCGAGAGCATGGCGACATCCTTCAGCAACGACGGTTTGATCCTGGCACCGTCCACCGTCGGCACGAAGGGGGCCATGGCTCTGTCATACCCGCCACACTGTGCCGCCAGAACGGCACGGAAGGTGGCCAGTGTTACGCCTCGCAGGGGACCCAGAACAAGTTCGAATGACATGAGTTGCACTGTAACAGATTTTACAGATTGCCGCACTACAGCTCTAACGGCATAATACAGGCCCCAGCGAAGCCAGAAAGCGAGTAAACAGCAGATAAAAATGTCTCCCAACAGCATCGAAGAAAAAATCATTTACATCCTGAACGAGTTTGCTGTCAGCGGTACCCCCGTCAGCTTCACCCAATGGATGGGCGGTCATATCAACCGGACTTATGTTGTCCATACGGAGGAAGCGGGCGTCAGAGACTCCTATGTCCTGCAGCGGATCAACGGACGGGTCTTCCGCAATATCCCGGTACTGATGGATAATGCCATCCGTGTCTCGGAACATGCCGTCAACAAGCTGACCGCCAACGGTGCCGGCGGCGAGGCAGTCCGCCGTGGGGCGATCCGTTTTCTGCGGACGCGGGATGGCTCCCCCTTCTGGCCCGACCCCTCGGGCGATGCCTGGCGTCTCTATCCCTGCATCGAGCGGGCCAGTGCCAAACTGACCGCCAAAACTCCGACCGAAGCCTACGAGGCGGCCCTGGCTTTCGGGCGTTTTCAGCATCTGCTGGAGGATCTGCCCGGAGCGCGGCTGCAGGAGACGATTCCGGGGTTTCACGATACAAAGCTGCGCTATGCTCAGCTTGACGACGCCGCCCGGACCGATACAGTGGGGCGCTCAGCTTCCATGCGGGAGGAGCTGCAAACCTGCTTCGGACGAACCGATGCTGCAACAGTCCTGCAACGGGCCTGCGAGCGTGGCGCTTTCCCCGAACGGACCGTCCACAACGATGCCAAGCTCTCCAACGTGTTGCTCGACAACGAAACCCGCAAGGCGGTCTGTGTCATCGACCTCGATACGGTCATGCCGGGGCTGGCGTTGCACGACTTTGGCGATCTGGTCCGGTCGATCTGCAATCCGGCCGACGAGGCTGAGGCCGATACCTCCAAAATCGAGGTCCGTCTGCCCTTTTTTGAAGCCCTGGTGGCGGGTTATCTCGATGCCGCCGGCGACATGCTGACGGAGGCCGAGGTTGCCCTGCTGCCCGAGTCGGGCTGGGTGATGACG
>CAZMGQ010000429.1:0-2354 GCA_964565855.1 uncultured Lentisphaerales bacterium
AACGGGAGGTACGGCCATAGCTTTGCGAAGGCGGATGCGTCGCATTAAAAAAGAAAAGCAGGGTATTTTCATAAATCACATTAGTTGGCTATAGGAGTGATGCAGAGCAGCATAACAGAAACCATTTCGGCTGACATCCCAGAAAAAACAGACCACACCATAACCAGGGCCGCAGGGCTCGGCATCTGCTCAAAAAAATAAAAACCGCTGAAAACGCGGAAAGGCGCAGAAAATTGTAAGACAGGCATTCCTGCCTGTCCAGAGAGGGCAAAAAGAACCGCTGAAACGGGAGAGACAACTGTCACGTTATCTACGGACGAGGTGACACTCGTCCCTCCCCATCCCGCCGGGGACGGCGGTCTCCAGTCCTTGGCGTCCTTGGTGTCTTGGCGGTTTTTCATTTTTTGAGCAGGTACGGAGCCCTGCGTTCCCAGTCAGGCCGCACGTCGGCGGCAAGGGCCTGCCGCCCTCCAGGTATTCCCCAGCAAGGCCATGCCGACACCTCACTCAATCGACAGCTCTGCTGCCATCTCCGCCAGATACAGATCCAGATAATCGGGGGCGATGGCCGAACTATGCGGATACAAAAAACAGTTCGGAATAGCCCGCAGCGGACTGTCGTCGGGCAAAGGCTCGGTGGCGAAAACATCGAGCGCCGCCGCCGACAGTCTTCCTTCCCGCAGAGCCTCCGCCAGAGCCGCTTCATCGATGGCGTTGCCACGTCCGACATTGATCACCGCCGCATGTCTCGGCAACAGGGCCAGTCGTCGGGCATCGAGCAACCCGGTTGTTTCCTCCGTGCCTGGCAAAGCCAGTACCAGGTAATCGGTTTCCGGCAGAGCACTGTCGAGCGAGTCGAGCCCCAGCACCCTGTCGCCGGGCTCACAGAAGTCCGGCAGGACCGTAGACGCCCGGCGACGTATACCGGTCAGCCGTACTCCGAAGGGCTTGGCGAGCTTGCCGACCCACTGGCCAATCTTGCCGAAGCCCAGCACCGTCACGCTTGCCCCGGCCAGTCGTCGTGTGGTGCCACTAAAGCTTTCACGCGGCCAAATCACACCCTGCGGCAATTGCATCGCCCGGGCGAAAGGTATCACCCCACGTGCCAGCCCCAGCATCAGTGCCAGCACCGTTTCGGCCATGATCGCACCGTGAAATGCCCCGAACGCCAGCTCGACTGCCGGCGGCGGCTTAACGTTGAGATACTCCTGACCGGCGGCCGGTGTACCGAGAAAGCGCAACTCTGGCGCCAGGGCAAACCACTCCTGCCGGAAACGCCAGACCAGCGCCACCTGTGCTCCGGGCAGGGCAGCCAGAAAATCTTCTTCGGTCTGACAATAAACAACCTCGGCTTGCGGCACAGCAGCGGCAAAAGTCGCGACTTGTGCGGCATTAAGATGCCACTCGGACACGGTTTTGTGGGTGATCCAGAGAACGATGCGAGGCTTGTTCATGACTTCAACGCCTCCTCCAGTGCGCCACGCATAGCCGCCAGATCGGCATCGAGCCCGGTCCAGATGCGGAAAGAGGCGGCTCCCTGATGCAGCAGCATCCCGAGGCCGTTGGCGCACCTTGCACCGGCGGACTCTGCCGCCAGCATTGTCGGCGTCCGGGGGCTGGTATAGACCAGATCATAAAAGTACTGTCCCCGGCGGAAGGCACTTGCCGACAGCAGCGGCGCATCGGCGGCATTCATGCCCGAGGAGGTACATTGGACAATCAGATCCGCTTCACGGGCGGCGACGGCCCAGGCTTCGTTTTCGGATGCCAGTACCGTAATTTTACTGCGGCAGGCCTCGTCCGCCGCCAGATCGTCCGCCACAGTCCGGGCCCGCTCAACCGAACGGTTGGCAAGACTGATCAATGCGGCCCCCTCCGCTGCCAGAGTCAGGGCGGCGGCCCGACCGGCGCCACCACAGCCCAGGATCAGCACCTTCAGGCCGGCAGGACGGATGGAAAACTGTTCGGCCAGATCCGCCAGCAGCCCCACGCCATCGGTATTGTAGCCGGTGGTGGTGCCGTTGTGATAGGCGACGGTATTGACGACACCGAGACGCCTGGCACAGGGGGCGAGCTGTGCCACAGCTTCGTGGGCGGCATGTTTGAGCGGAATGGTGATGTTGGTGCCACCGAATCCCAGTGCCGCCATGCCGGCAATCACGGTGGCAACGTTCTGCGGTGCCACATCGTAGGCCAGATAGACTGCATTCAGATCCAACGCCCGCAGCGAAGCGTTGTGCATGGCGGGCGAGAGACTGTGGGCCACGGGATGCCCCAGCACGGCAAAGGTTGTGGTACGACTGTCGGGTTTCATCAACTCAACTCCCGGCGGTCGCCGGAACGACATACGCACC
>CAZMGQ010000430.1:0-2344 GCA_964565855.1 uncultured Lentisphaerales bacterium
GGTCATTGCTGTACTCGGGACAATAGCTGTGACCGCAGCGGAAGTCGTCGCTCAGAATTTTGCCCATGTCGTAGAGAGGGGCGACATTCTGATAGCGTTTTCGTACCTGTTCACTCCAGGCGTGGGAGTTGTCGTTGGCATCCTGGCGTGAATCGGCCATGAAGCCGCCCGTGACGTACAACATGCGGACTTTAGGGAAGTCTCGCTGGAGAGCATCCATCATTGAGGCATACTGTTTGAAGTTGCCGGGCGTGGCGGTGTGGAAGAAGATGATGACAGCATCGACCTGTTGGCCGAAGTTGTGAGGCGGCTCGCGCATCAGGGTATTGACTTCTTCCACTCGCCTGGTGTGGGGGTGGTAGGTGGCCAGGAAGTGTACGAAGTTTTTCTGCCCAAAAATATCAGACGGTATGATGCTGAGGTCGCTACCGGCCTTGAAGACGTCGTAGCGCTCATAAGATGAAAGAAAATCGTACTTGGAATCTTCCCTCGTCAGGGCTAACAGTCCGCGCCGCAAGTTGAGCCCGAAGGAGCGGCTGGCGAGCAGGATGCGCTTGCCGCGCAACACTTCCATATCGGCAGCAGTGATGCTGTCGAACCGTTCCTTGATGGCCTTGGAATCAATATACGGTGCCGGGTCAGCCGTTACCGTGCAGGTGGCAACTGCCAGCAGCAGTAGTGTGCAGGCTGTTCGTGTTGAAGCCGACAAAAACCGTCGGTAGGGAGAGGGTGGACAGTGCATCGGGATTACTCCTCTGTTTCGGTTTCCGCTTCTGCGGATACATCTTCGACGGCTGCTTCAGCTTCATCAGCTGCTGCCGCAACTTCGTCTGCGGCACCTTCTGCGGCTTCAGCAACATCCGTTTCAGCTTCTGCCGCAGCCACGACCTGACGCTGCCACTTTTCGGGCAGAACGCGATTCAGCAGTCCAAAGTACCAGGCAACCGAGGCGGCAATTGCCAGCACGATCAGCACAACAATGGTGTTGCGCAGGTAGGAACGATCGGCATAAGGATCGCGCAGGTCAACACGTCCGCCTTCTGGCAGGGTGGCCTGGGTAGTAAAGAGGCGGCCGAGCTTGAGCGAGAAGCGCAGGCGCCGGTTGATAGCCCAGCCACCGGCGTTGAGCACGGGCGCCAGATCGCGGGCACGCAGCTTGAACCAGGCCAGGATGACTGAAGGTCCGGAAACGAGCAGGATGACGGCCAGAATGCCGACGGCAGTTTTCCAGGGTGCCTGGCCGGCGACCAGCCCGACGAGACCGCCGACGGCAGAGCCGACCAGTCCGATTGCGATACCGATGGCTGCCACGGAGGAGGCCAGGGCTGCACCTTCCATCTTTTTGGGAGCTTCGGCAGTTTCGGCTGCGGCAGGCAGCTCGGCTGTTTCGATCTTTTCACCGACCGAACCCAGCACGGCCTCCTGTTTGGAGGACAGCATTTTGGTGACCTGACTGCTGATCATCTCGCCAATTTTGCGCCAGGGAGTCCAGAAGGCTTCGCGCAGTGAGAGAGCATTTTCGACGATCTGGGTGACGGTGGCATCCCAGTCGCGATTATCGGTGTCGTAAAAGACACCGTTGCGTCCCACCCAGAGGGTATTGGCAAAACCGGCCGTGAAGACGGCGCAGATTGTGCGGGGTGTTTCACCCTCGCGCGTCAGCTTGCAATATACGAGGCAGCATTTGCTGGCTCCGGCGAGACCCGAGTGTGCGCCTTCATCCCTGACCTCGAAGCAGAGATTGCAGGCCCGGGCATCCATATAGAGAGTGCCGACCTGGAAGAGGGCAGTCGAATGGGGATCGTAGAGACGGCCCATATTGACGTAGTTGTTGAGCAGGTCGATCAGGTTCGCGTGGTAGCGGATCAGTCTTTCAACTTCTTCAATATGGGCGTTTTCGGGCGCCAGGGCGAGGTCGTCAGCGATCAGTTGCGTGATGGTTTCACGATCTTTGCCGGTTTGCAGCTCCTTGAGGCGTTCGACGCCGAGTCCGACGATTTCAGTACCGGTATGGTTGGCTTGCCAGGACGCAAAAGCGACAAACTTGCCCTTCAGCTCTTCCCATTGATCGACAGTGAGTTCCTGCATGTCATCACCCACCAGCGGCGCGACGGCCTGCTTGTGGAAGGCTTCGAGAGCATCGACCCAGTAGGGGTTGGTACCTTCGGTGAGGGAGAGTACCGAACGGGCCTCGACAAGTGCCAGCGGGAAGGCGGCCAGATCGTCGAAATTGTCCGTCAGATTCTTGTCGGCCAGAGCGGCCAGATCGTCGTCAGGACGGTTCAGGGCCTGGGCGGCACGCGGGTCGTAGGCGGCCATACGGCAGCGGGTGAAGTAATCGTCG
>CAZMGQ010000431.1:0-2339 GCA_964565855.1 uncultured Lentisphaerales bacterium
GTTTTTTACAGCGTAATCACTACATATCACACATACCGCCGCTTTTTTGCCGCCTGTGGCCGCAAGCTGATCATCGGCCGCCATGTCACCCTGCGCCATGCCTGCAAAATCCGCCTCGGCGAAGGGGTTGTAATCGATGACGGAGCAATGATCGATGCCAAGGGCGAAGACAACGAAGGCATCACACTGGGCGACGGAGTTTATGTCGGCCGCAACACCCTGCTCTACTGCAAGGGCGGAGCAATCGTCTGCGAGGCGAATGTCAACCTCGGGGCCAACTGTACGCTCTTTTCATCCAATCATCTGACCGTGGGGGCTGGCACAATGGTCGCCGCTTACTCCTACTTTCTCAGCGGCGGCTCTTACGATATCAACTCCCCCGTGCCATTCTGCGAACAGGACGGCATGCAGACCGCCGGACCGCTGAAAATCGGTGCCAACTGCTGGATCGGTGCCAGGGTGACCGTGCTCGATGCGGCCAGCATCGGAGACAACAGCGTCGTCGGCGCCGGCAGTGTCGTCACCAGGCCGCTACCGCCGCACAGTCTGGCACTGGGGGTACCGGCACGAGTTGTACGTAGCCTCAAATAACATAATCTTTCCATGCAAGCCGGACAAAAATCACGTTCGTTCAATCCCAAATCCCTCGTCAAGCTGGTGGTCACCCTCGGGCTGCTGGCTTTTCTGTATCGTCGGATAGACGTCCAGGAGTTCACCGAACGTCTGACCGACATCCGCTGGGTCTGGGTAGTCGCCTTCTGGCTCATTCTCCTGATCAACACCTCGATCAGCACCATCAAGTGGCAGGCCCTCTTGCAGGCCGACGGCATCCGCCTTTCCTTTAAGACGCTTTTCAGCAGCCAGCTCACAGGCTCTTTTTTCAACATGTTCCTGCCCTCGACAATCGGCGGCGATGCCTACCGGATTGTCGATGTCAGCCAGCGCAGCTCCCGCACCGCCAATACGGTGGCTTCAGTCATTGCCGACCGCCTCTCGGGCTTTCTCGCCCTGGCCCTGTATGGCCTGATCCTCTTCCCGTTCTTTCGCAGCCGTTACAACCCCGATCCCCGATTGTTTCTGCTGCCGGCAACTGCCTTTGCCGGACTGGCGGCTATCGTGCTGGCACTCTGGGAACAGGCTCTGCTGCGCCGCATCGCCGGCTGGCTGCCGCAGAAAATCCGCGAAAAAGCCGAGAAGTCACTCGATGCACTGCTCGCCTCAATGAATGCCTATGGGCGCCAGCCCCGCGTCATGCTGACGATGGCACTGATCTCTTTTCTCTTCCAGTTTTTCGCCATCCTGGCTGTTTACAGTATCAGCCGCGTCACAGGTCTGGAAATCCCCCTGCTGCCCTTCGGCTTTTTTGTGCCGTTTATCACTCTGATGGAAATGATCCCGATCTCGATCTTCGGCATCGGCCTGCGCGATGTCGGCTATGTCTGGTTCATGCACTCGGTCGGACACAGCAGCGACGATGCCGCCGCCATGTCCCTGCTCTATGTAGCCGCCACAGTGGCTTACGTCTCCCTCGGCGGCCTGCTCTATCTCGCCAGACAATCCCGGCAGCAGCAGCGATAGGCTATTTCTCCGAACCTGTCGCGCCGTAGCCTTGGCGAAGGCGGAACCGCCGGAACAGAAAAAGTCAATCAAATCGCAGAAAGTACAGAGAAACGCGGAAAAAAGGACGACGTGACAGTCGTCCCTCCCTCGCACTCTTTCCCGCTCACAGGTTGCGGACGAGGCTCATGAATTCGGCCCGGGTTGCAGCCTCCGAGTGAAAGCTGCCCAGCACCGACGATGTCGCCATCACAGAGTTCTGCTTCTCCACTCCACGCATCATCATGCAGAGATGCCGACACTCCATGACCACACCCACGCCTTCGGCATCAACCGAATCCTTGACGGCCCGCGCAATCTCATTTGTCAGCCGCTCCTGCAACTGCAAACGTGCCGCCAGCACATCTACAATCCGCGCTATCTTGCTGATGCCCAACACCTTGTCTCGCGAGATGTAACCCACGTGGCAGCGTCCATAAAAGGGCAGCAGGTGGTGTTCGCAGAGACTGTACACCTCGATATCGCGAATGATCACCATGTTATTGCTGCGACCAGCATCAAAGATCGCATTGTTGATAACTTCCGCCGGTGTCTCGTGGTAGCCCTGCGTGAGGAAGCGGAGTGACTTTGCCACCCGTTCCGGCGTACGTGCCAGCCCTTCACGGTCGGGGTTTTCTCCGATTTCAATCAGCAGTTCGCGCACCAGCTCCGCTACTCGTTCAAGATTCATTTTGTCTCTCCCTACCAGTCGTCTGTTCTAAACGGCGCGGCTGGCAATCCAT
>CAZMGQ010000432.1:0-2335 GCA_964565855.1 uncultured Lentisphaerales bacterium
GCAAAAAATGTCGACCTCCTGCTCGACATCTATCAGAGAGCGGCTGACGACCTCAAGAAATAGCAAACGAGGAACGACCCGATCAACGAGAAATCCAGAAACATGCGTCCCGGTTTTCGACAACGTTACGACTTTCCTATCCACCTCCTGATTCTGATCGGTAATGTCAGACACAGGCTCTCTCTGTGGTGGCATACGCGGATGACCAGGCTCTGGCTTGCCCTTGCCGGCTGTCCGGTCGGTCCCGGTTTCAAAGCCTGTGGTCGCCCGCACCTGCGAGTCGTACATCGGGGGGCCATCCGGCTCGGGGCCAATGTTACGCTGCAATCACGCCGCGAGTCCAACATGGCCGGCGGTACCGGCCCCACAACCATCCAGTGTTTCGACGGCGGGCGTGTTATTTTCGGCAACAACAGCGGCTGCTCCTTTGCCACCATCTCCAGCCGCAGCTCGGTTACCATCGGCAACGATGTCTCAATCGGAGCCAATACCCGAATTTTCGATCACGATTTCCATCCGCTCGACCCGACACTGCGCCGGGAAAACGCAACTGCCAATGTTGTCACCCGTCCGATTGTCATCGGCGACAATGTCTTCATCGGTGCCCAGTCCATCATCCTGAAAGGCGTCACAATCGGCGAGGATGCCATCATCGGTGCCGGAGCCGTCGTCACGCGCGACATTCCCCCCCGCGAAATCTGGGCCGGAAATCCCGCCCGCCGCATCGGCACTCTTTCTCCCACGGTTGCGTCCCCCGAACAACCCGTGTAAAAACAGTCCACCCTCATGCCCCGGTTTCTCACCACTCTCTTTCTCCGCTCCCCCATTGGCCGCTATGGCGACCGCCTCTGGGAGGCCAACGAGACCGATGCCCACATGCAACTCTCCAAGCTGCAAAAGCTGGTCGTCACCCTTTATCTCGTCGTCCGTGATTCCGAGGCTGGTAAATTTCCGCCCCGCCCTGCCGATACAATCGAAGAAGCCCATGCACGCGAACGGGAGTACCTGGACCGGCTGGCTGGAGTCTCGCGGAAGGAAATGGATCGCCTGGGTCTGCAGAAGCCTTTCTGGGGCGGCCGGGACATGCAACGGCTGTTGCAGGATTTCTGTCGTACCGACCGTATTTTCCGCTCTGCCGGTCTTGAGCCGCCTGCCCGCCTGCTCGAACTGGGCTGCGGCTCCGGCTGGTTTGCCGAACTTTTCGCCCGCTGCGGATACGACGTTCTGGGGACAACCCTCGATCCACAGACCGTGAGCCTGGCCCAACGTCGCGCCAGGGCTTTCGACACGCTGGGTAAAGACGGTTCGCTAAGCTACACCACCGCCGCCATGGAAGAGCTTTCGACGACACTACAGGGCGAGAAACCTTTCGATGCCGCCTTCATGTACGAAGCCCTGCATCACGTTCACGACTGGCGTCAGTCTCTCACCGAATGTGCCAAAGTGCTGCGTCCAGGCGGCAAGTTGCTGATTGCCAACGAGCCCAATCTGATTCATACGATCAAATCTTACCGGGTGGCTCAACTCACCGGCACACACGAGATAGGCATGTCACGTCCGGCTCTGATCGAACATCTGCTGGCAAATGGTTTCAGCGATGTCAGGATCGTCCGTCATCGGCTCGCCTGCGGCCTTCTGCCCATCTGGCTCCTGGCTACTCGTGCGGACGATGCGCCTCAGTCTTCGTCCACGGTTTCGTCACGCTGATAGATCGGCAACTGACGATACGGCACGGTAAAAGCCAGGATTACCATAGTAGTCTTATACGGTATGCTGTTATCTTCGCCCGGGACCCAGGAACCGTCCGGCTGCTGGCGCGGTAACCAGGTGTCGTACATCCATCTGGAAAAGTCACGCCAATGTTGACCGCCGATCTGGAAAATCCCCTGTGCCGTATAGTACATGCCGTACGCAGTTCGTTGTTCACGCAAAAGCTGTTTGTACCTTTGTGAGAGAAACCTGGCGGCGCGCAGACTGTCGGGATCGTTATGACGTCCGCAAAGCTCCAGGCACAGAATCCCGGCACCAGTCAGGGTAATGGCGAATGTGGTTCCATTCTGATAGCCGAAGCTGCCCTGATTCTTGTCGTGATGGCGCTTGACATATTCAACGGCCGAGTTGATCGCCTCAATAGGCACAGCCGCACCGTTGAGGCGAGCCGAACGCAATGACATCAGAGCCCAGCCGCTGCAGGACATGTCGCTGTCGCTCGAATGTGGAAAGTAACGCCAGCCTCCACGATGCTGTTCACCTTTCCTGACCGCCTGGGCAACGAGGATGCTTTTGGTTGCCCGTGGCCGGACGGCGTCAATCCGCTGTGGGCGATGCTGGTCAA
>CAZMGQ010000433.1:0-2316 GCA_964565855.1 uncultured Lentisphaerales bacterium
AAAAAGGTCCGCTACGAACTGCAGGATGGCGGCAGTTGGATCGGCGAACATGAGAGGCGCCTCAAGGTGCTGACCTACGCCGGCCAGAAGTCGTATTCGGAACTGAAATACAACTACAACCCCATCTGGCAGACGGTCGAAATTCTGGATGCCGAAATAACCTCTCCCGACGGCACCACCCACCAGCTCGAAGAGCGTGAGCTGAATGAGATGGATGCCACCTGGGTTGCCGGGGCGCCGCGCTATCCCGCCGAAAAGATTCTCGTCGTCAGCCTGCCGGGGGTCGAGATCGGCAGCGAGGTCCATACCAAAGTCCGTACGACCCAGACCGGCGCACCTTTTTTCTCCCTGCGCGAGGTATTTCAGGATAGCGAACCGGTGGACGAACTGACCGTGGAACTGGTCTATCCGGCCGATCTGGCAGTCAAGATCGTCCCACCGGCAGAAAACTCGGGCATCCGCATTGCTCATGAAAAAACCACTGCCGACGGGCTTGTCATCGAACGCTGGCAGGCCGGCGGCATACCGGGCTACAAGCCGGAGGACAGTCTGCCGCCCTACTGGGTCAACCGCCCCACCCTTTTTGCTTCGACCGGCGACTGGTCAAAGTATGGCGCCGCTATTGAAGCGGGTCTCACGACCGCCCGGCTCAACCAGTCTGCGGCCATCGCCAAAGCACGGGATCTGGTGGCGGCCGATGCTGCGGAGGAAGAAAAAATCCGGACCATACGTGATTTTGTGGCTCAGAACATCCAGACCAAAGGCCCCAACTTCACGACGCTGCCGCTTGATCACTTTTCGCCAGCGGATGTCACCCTCCAGGACGGTTACGGACACACGGCCGACTGTGCCATTCTGCTGCTGACCATGCTCGAAGCCGTCGGCATCAAAGCTGCCCCCCTGCTGGTTGGATCGGGTGCGCCGGAGCTGGAGAAAGCCATGCTCCCTCTGTGGCATACTCCGCAACGAACGCTTTTCGGCACGTTGCTCGTGCAGGTCGAAACCGACCATGGCAATCTGCTGCTAAACGACACCGACCACTATGCCGAACTGGGCACGACGACCAACGAACGTCGTCCCGCCATGACACTCGACGGTACCCGCAGCGTGGTCGAAGTCAGCGAAGATCTGCGCAGCCGCGAAGTCGATGAATGGCTGCTGAATGTGGCACTCGACGGCACGACCCGGATCGTCAACCAGAAGACCTACTGGGGAGCCTCTGTGAACAGTTTCCGCAAACAGTTCCGCGAACTGCCGCCGGAGGAGCGCAGCCGCTTGCAGCAGGAAATGGTCGCCAACATTTCGCAGTCGGCTGAAGTCGAACGCGATCTGATGACAGACATCGGCAACTACCCCGGCACCCGTCGCTTGGCTGTCCGGGCACCACGCTACGCCGTCCGCGAAGGAGAGACGATGTTTTTGACACTGCCCGGCATCAACACGCGCCTGCTGCCGCTCCGCTCGGAACAGCGGACAGCGCCGCTCTATCTGGGACGTTCCAGCATCAGTGAGGTCCGTCATCTCGTTGTACTGCCGTCGGAAGTCACACGTGTGCTGGCGGCCCCACCGGCTGAACTTGAAATCCCCCTGCCCGGCGGCCTGGGGCATGTCTCGCTCGTAACGGAGATCGAACGGCTCGACAGCGGAGAACTCGAGATCAGGCTGTCGCGTCGTGTTGATCTTGAGAGCGGCATTATGCCCCCGGAACTCTATGCCTCGCTGCTGGCGATCAACCGCCGCCTGCAACATGCCAGTTTGCGCACGCTGGTGGTTGAGGTCGAACAGTAAGAAAATTTACCATAGAATTACCCAACCCGGGGCATGTCATTGCGTCGCTTTATTATTATACTCATCTGTCTCAGTCTGGCCCACAGCCCCGGCCTGCAAGCCGATCCCGCCACGCTGCTAACGCGCCACGTCGAACGTGTCCCCTCGCTCGATCCTTCACAGGCGACTGCCGTGTCGGCGGCCCGGGCGGTTTCGCTGGTGTACGAAACTCTGCTCGAGTACGACTATCAGGCCCGGCCCTACCGTCTGCGCGGCTGTCTTGCCAGCGACCTACCGCAGATCGAAGACGACGGACGGACCCTGACCTTCAACCTGCGTCCGGACATTCACTTCGGCCCCGACATCTGCTTCGGCACTTCTGACGACGGCAAGCCTAGAACGCGCGAATTCACGGCTGACGACGTAGCCTACAGCTTCAAACGCCTGGCCGACGCCAAGCTGGCCTCTCCTACCTGGTGGATTCTGGAAAAACGAATCGAGGGGCTGGAGGAGTTCCGCGAGGTTTCGCGCGGCCCGGATCCCACGGAC
>CAZMGQ010000434.1:0-2315 GCA_964565855.1 uncultured Lentisphaerales bacterium
TTCGTCGTGAAAGAGAGTCCGGGCCTTGAGGGCGTCGTTGACCGGGTTGCCGGGCGCTTCGGGGACGAGTTTATCGTCCTTGATCAGATGGTGATAGGGCTTGCGCGGGAAGAGGAGTGGCGAGAGAGGCAGGGTGTCGATGGCCGGGATATCCGGTGGCAGACTACGGCCGACGTACTTGAGGTCGTGCAGGATGATGTTGTGGCCACAGACAAAATCGGCCGTGGCGGCAAACTCTCGCAGCCGGTCCTGTGAAGGCGAGTGGAGTTGGCGGCCGGAATCGTCGACAGCGCCGATATCTCTGATCTGCTTGGTATCGGGATTATATTCGATATCCAGATAAACTACCCTTGTCACTTGGTTCAGGCCTTTTTGTCCCTTTCACTTCCTGCTTATTCGATTTTGATATTCACATTATACAACAAAATCTGCCTGACGTGTATTTTTGCAGCTCAGTCGTCGAGGGGTTTGGCGCGGGTGAGGTTGTAAACGTGGTTGCGCACGCGGCGCAGGGCGCGCCAGCCGTAGGTGAAGAGGAACTGCCAGTCGCGTTTGCGGCCCGAGGCGAGGAAGCGCAACTGACGGGCGATAAAACGCGGATCGACCGCCACACCGTACATACGGCGCACGGCTTCGGCATATTCCTCGGCGGGGAGCGGTGTCTTGACAATGATGCGGCTCATGTCGAAGTCGTCATAGTCATCGGTCAGCATCAGCCCTTCGTTGACACACTCGAGGTGGTAGGGCGTGAAGTCGAGCGGCGTACAGTAGGTTACCTGCAGGGTACGGGCGAGGCCCTTGAACATCAGGTCGCGTACGGTCTTGACCGTGAGATCGAGCATTTCCTGATTCTGCCAGTGGTAGCCGACCATGATGGTGAGGTGCGGCTGGAGGCCGTATTTGGTGAACCAGCGCAAGTTCTGGAAAGCCTGTTCGGGGAGGTAGCCCTTGTGGAGGCGGTTGAGCGTTTCGGAGTCGGCCGCTTCGAGTCCCACGAGAATGAAGCGGAAGTTGGCCTTGCCGAGCAGGGCGATGGTTTCTTCGTCGAGATAGGCAAAGCGGGTATTGATGCCGAAGTAAACGCCGCGCTTGTGGAGACCGCGGTCGATGATGCCACGGGCAAAGGCACGGGCCTGTTCGCCACGGTACCAGACGCCCGAGTCATCAAAGATTTCGCGGACGCCGTAATCCTCGATCAGTCGCTGGTATTCGTCGAGGCTGCGTTCGACCGAACGTACCGAGAAGGTCAGGTCGGGGCCGTTGTAGCGGCAGAAGGTACACTTGCCGAAGGTACAGTCGCGGATGACGCTGGTGGCATAGGTGCCGGGGGTCTGGAGGAAGTTGCCGTTTTCGTAGGCATAGCGTTTCCATTCGACCAGGTCGCGATCAACATCGGGCGAATCGTCGAGTGCCTCGACCCGTCGGAAGGTGCCGGTATCGCGCACGGTTTTTTCATCAACCCGGATGTGCAGCCCTTCGACATCGCAGGTCAGCCGCCAGTCGTCGTGTTCGGCGATATAAGGGACGAGGCGACGCAGGACAAAGTCGATATGGTTGCTGCGGAGCACGATATCGGTGGCACTGAGGTCGAGCGTTTCACCGGGCATGCGCATCGAGTGGTAGCCGGTCATGACAACGATGCACTTGGGGCGGTCGCCCTTGAGGCGGTCGATCAGACGCCAGTAGAACTTCATGACGGGAGTGGTGCTCTCGAAGACCACCATATCCGGCTGCCAGGCCAGCAGCTCACGGTACCAGTCCTCGAACTCCAGGGCACGGGCGTTGCCGTCGTCCCACTTGACCTCGACACCCAGGTCGCGCAACCAGGTGGCGGCCTGGGCATGGATGACCGGCAGCAGAAAGGTCGGCTTGACGAAGTACTGGACGTTGCGGTTTTGCGAGACCATGGCCACCTGGCCCTGCTCGTTGACAATCGGGGGGTATGAAATAGCGACACGCATCAGAAAAAGACCTCGACAACAATCTGGTTGCTGGGAATCCCCTGCGAACGCAGACATTCGTAAGTATCGGCCACCATTGCGGCGGGGCCGCAGACGTAGGCCAGGGCGTTGGGGGGCAGGCGGTTGGCGGCCAGCCAGTCGGTAACCCGTCCGGCAAAATCGCCATCGGCGGCGCGGGAGCAGCAGACGGTGTGGCGGGCGGGATCGTAAGCTTCCCGGTGGTAGGCGTCGGCGGCGGAGCGGACACCATGTACCAGATGGTAGTTGAGTGTGGGGCGGCTGCGGACGATGCTATGGAAAGGGGCGATGCCGACACCGGCGGCAAAAAACCAGACGGGGGTCTCGGCGGGCAGG
>CAZMGQ010000435.1:0-2297 GCA_964565855.1 uncultured Lentisphaerales bacterium
AGGTTCAAAAGTCCGGCCAGACCAGTTGCCGATCCCCGCACCAGATGTATGAAAAAGATGTGGAAAGCCGCCGTGATCCAGAGCACGCCGCAGAGATTGAAAACCACGTGAGCCAGAGCCGCACGCCGCGCATTGCGCGAAGTTCCGGTTGCAGCGATAATGGTTGTGATTGTCGTACCGAGGTTTTCGCCCAGCACCAGCGCCACGGCCGAATCAAACGAAATCAGCCCCGCCTGGGCCAGCCCGATAGTAATGGCAACCGTCGCGTGGGAAGACTGGACGACCATCGTCACGACACAGCCGACAAAAGCACACTTGAGTACCGAAAGATAACTGTCGGCCTGGAAGGACCGGAACCAGACCTCGATTGCCTGTGATTCACGGAGCGGTACGAAGCCATCACTCATCAGCCCCAGCCCGAAGAGCAGCATCCCCACCCCCAGTAGCGCCATGGAGATGTTGCGGACACGTTCGCGCTTGGCAAACAGATAAACCAGCGCCGATGCGCCAAGCAACAGTGAACCGAACTTGCTGACATCGAGCGTCATGATCCAGACCGAAACCGTCGTGCCCACGTTGGCACCGAAGATCACGCCGATCGCCTGCATCAGGGTCATCAGGCCGCTGTTAACGAAGCCGACCACCATGACGGTGGTCGCAGAACTCGACTGAATGATACAGGTGACACCAGTGCCGGCCACTACAGCCATCAGTCGGTTTTCGGTAATGGTGCTGATCCAGCGGTTGAGGCGTGAACCTGCCAGAGCCTGCATACCTTCCGACATCATCTTCATACCGAGCAGGAAAATGCCGAGGCCGCCCACGACACTTTTAATCATATCCAGGATCACAATCTACTCCCGGCAATCATATTGCCACAGCTTTTACCAGCCTCTTTCAAGGCATCATTTCCTTTTGGCAGTTACAAAAGGGCATTATGACCATTAATCGCTCTCCGTTGCAAGCGTGCATCACAGAAACAAAGAGACAAAACCTCCGACGCAACTTCCGCCGCTTTGCATAGTCAAATTTGAGCTTGTCATTTTCAGCCCGTTGCCTGAAACTCACCTGTTAGCGATGAAACAGGTATCCCAAGGACTGCGCCGCAGAATGAGTCAACACCCAGCCTGGCGTTGGGTTGCGATCGGCTGTCTGGTGTTGTTGCTGGCCATCGCCGGCCCCTGGCTGGCAGCCGGCCTGGCACTGCGTGGCAGTGGTGGCGGAGCCGTACCGGAGGTTTCAGCACTGCCGCCGATCAAGCCGCTCAACCTGACTACCAGGTCCGCCGAACGTCCAGCCCTGCCCCCGCCCACGCCGCCGGAGCTGATGATGCAGGCGCCATATTCCAGAGATCGGGAACAGACCAGAATCGAAAACCAGCCCGGCCCGCAAGCTCAGATGACACCCGAACAAATGCGCCAGACACGGGTAAATGAGCTTTCGCGTCAGATTCAAATGGGCGGGCTTGAGGCAGTTTCCAACTTGCGCGATTTGCAGGATGTTGACGACAAAACATACGACGAGGCCATCCTGCGCGCTCTCCCCAACCTGCTCCGACGCAATCCTCAGGACGCCATCACCCTGCTGGATGACTTTATCCGCAACGGCAGAATGGATGTCTCCCGCGACCCCGAGTTTTACGAAAGGGCGATCAATGTTGTCAAAAACCTGGGTGTCCACCTGGGCAGTCGGGATTTGCGCGAAGGCATCAACCTCGGCTTGCAGCTCCCGGCCGACTCGCCGGCTCAGGCCTACCTGCTGAGCAACATCGCCTATACCAACTCCCGGCAGGATCGTCTCCCGAGCCTGCACATGCTCTATCGCCTGCCCCGGGGCGGAGCCACCCGTACCCGTGTTGCAGCCGGTCTGCTTTACGGCCGTCTGGGATACCACCGTGATACAACGGGCCAGACCGGCGATGTCAAGGCACAGCTCGACAACGACAACTTTGACCTGGGCACCTTGCGCGAGATTACAAGCTCCTCTTCATTGCCACCGCACGAACAGCGGGCCATCCTGCGGCTGATCAACTGAGGACATTGAACATTTTTACCAAGATGCTGCGTTTCGATACCCGTTTCCGCATTGCTATCCACAGCGCCGGTGTTCTCTTTATAGCTTTTGTCTCCCTCTGGCCCCGTACCAGTGTAGATGCCTGGGTGCCGCACTCGGTCCAGCTTCAGGAACAGTGGATACACGTCGGGTCCTACGCCTTTCTTGCCGTTCTCAGTCTCTGGGCTTACGGCCGCCGCAGCCGCCCCCTGTACAGCCGCCTGATAACCTGGTGCAGTTGCACG
>CAZMGQ010000436.1:0-2295 GCA_964565855.1 uncultured Lentisphaerales bacterium
CTGGTGATGGTGGCGACGGTGACGGCGATGGCGACGGTGAAGAAGGAGACGGCGAAGGCTCAGCATCCGGAGCGTGTGACGTTCCGCCTTCTTGCGCCGGTGACCCAATCCAGTGCGCCATCCTCCGGCAAGAGTGGGAATCGATGTGCTACGGCGAAGAGTTGGAGCCGGGTGATTTCGCTGACGCACTGGAAGCGGCGGGATTGGTTAATGCTGATGATTTAGAGGATATCATCGAGACTGAGGATTTATCGTCCGACCTGGCTGACGCGGTGTCCTCCGGCCTGATTACGGATAACGGCGGCGGCTCTTGCCCTTTCTCTAATTTCGAGCTCATTCGCGGCGTGTCTATCGACGTTGCAAAACTCTGTGACGCCATCGACCTGATGCGCGCAATTATTCTGGCATCGGCGTACATCCTCGCCGGTTACATCATGTTCAATTCATTGCTGCGGGGGGCTGATTAATGGCTGTTCCTGTTGTCGCCGGAGTTCTCGGAACGATGGCCGCGTGGTTTATAAAATATCTGGTTGGCTATGCAATCGCTCGTGTGGTTGTTGCGTTTGGAATCTCGTTTGTAACCTATATGGGTATTGATGCAATTGCTGATCAAATCGCGTCACACATACAAACCAACGTGGGCGGCTTCGGTGGCCAGTTCGCCGCCCTCGCATCTGCGCTTGGAATATTCTCTGCCATCAACATCATTACCAGCGCTTATCTGGGCGCGCTCGCTGTCCGGCAAGTGTTGGGGGCATTCAAAACTATTCGGTTCGCCGCGTCAGGAGGTAACTCGTAATGCTGTACCTGGTCACCGGCACGCCCGGCGCGGGCAAAACGCTCAACTCAATCAAGTTCGTCAACGAATCAAAACAGTTCCACGGTCGTGCTGTTTATTATTACGGCATCCGCGATCTTAAGCCGGAGATGGGGTGGGAGGAACTGACCGAAGAACAGGCGCTCAAGTGGTATGAGCTGCCGCCTTCGTCCGTGATCTTTTTCGACGAAGCCTACACGATTTTCCCGGTTCGTCACGGCGCTAAAAAACCGCCGCCCCACGTCGAAAAGCTGGCGACTCATAGGCACCACGGTTTTGATATCGTGATGGTCTGCCAGAAAGTCACCGGCCAACTTGACCCGTTCCTGCGCGGCCTGGTCGGCCAGCATCACCACTATGCCCGTATTTTCGGCTCTCAGACCGTGAGCCGCCTGGTCTGGGATGCCTGTCAAGAAAACCCCAACTCTACGGCCTCTCGTGGCAATGCCAACGTAGTTACTCTCAGGCTCGACAAAAAATATTTCGGCTCGTATCACTCTGCCGATGAGCACACTCACAGGATGAACTTGCCGTGGGGCAAAATCGTTTTAGTGATCGTCCCGGCTATTGCCGTAGTTGTTCTGCTGATGTTCATTTTCGGGCGTTTTGAGGATCGAATCGGCAAGACCGCACCTGATGATGTCCAGCAACAGCAACTCCAGCCAGTCACCCGTCAAGGCGTCACGACAGCCGCGGCTGATCCGGTCGATGTCCCGCAGACGTTCGCAGCCCGGTTCAAACCGGAGATCGAGGGTTTGCCCTGGACCGCCCCCGCCTACGCGGCACTGATCGAGCCCAAGACGTGGCCGCGCCCTGCTGCCTGCATCCGCCGCCACTCGACAAACTCCTGCCGCTGCTACACCCAACAAGCCACACCGATGGATATACCCTTCGGCATGTGCCTGCAAATCGTCAACGGCGGCTTCTTCGACTGGACAAAAGATGAATCCGGCATCGAGCGGGCGGCCTGGCTGGATGAGGACTCGTCCACATCAAGCCAGCCAGGCCGCCCGCTCGATGCCCCGCCACGGCCCAGGGCGATTCTGATCAGTCATGAGCACAGGCCAACGGGTACGGCCCCAGAACAGGGCAACGCGGTGCTGACGGTCGGCATGGGCTCTTATGATCCTGAGTCAACCGATGGTGCCTCTCCGGCTGTTCAGGCTGCCGCAAGGGCTCGTGCTGGCTCCCCCTCCTTTGCCCATTGATCAACCCGTTAGTGATTTCTCCGTCCCCACCTGGCTTCTCCAGCGGCCAGGTGAAAGGCCGGGGCGCTAGCCCCGATCTGGCGCCGGTTAGGCGCAACATTTGACCGGCCGCTTTTGAATCTGTGCCAATTTGGCACAAAAGGAACTACTCTAGAATGCAAAAACCCGCCTTTATGCGGGTTTTGATAGTTTTTGGCTATTGCTTGATCTTGAGATAAACAGTATAAGACATAGTGGTTATGCGATAACCCCCTCCTGAGGTTCGAACAG
>CAZMGQ010000437.1:0-2295 GCA_964565855.1 uncultured Lentisphaerales bacterium
TGGCAAGATGGTCTTCGATGTCGATGACAGTGCTTTCGCCTTCATCCGCTTCAAGAACGACATGGTGCTCGAACTGAACGTCTCCTGGGTGCTACATCAGGAAGTCGGCGACAAGAACGGCGTCCAGGTCTATGGCACCGAAGCCGGCGGCACCACCAACCCCGCCCGCATCTTCCGCTTCGCCAAAACCGAAGGTGAATACGAAGTCGTCGAGCCGCAGGGTGTCAAAATCCGCTATCCGCACTGCAACCGCCACGTCAACTGGATCGATGCCATCCTCGGCAAGGATGAGCTGATGACCTCGCCCGAACAGGCACTGGTGGTCCAGAAGATCATCGACGCCGTTTACAAGAGTTCAGAGACCGGCCGCGAAGTGCGTATCCGCTAAACCTCATCACCGGGTGTATCGGACGTGCTACAACCAAGCGTTGCTGCACGTCCCCACCCTCTCGTGGGAGACCTCACATCCTCCCGTCAACCTTGCGACACAGACCCCAGATAGCGGAAGGTGTCGCATTTTGCCATCTGAGCAGTCTCCCAATATCACCTGTCACAAACTATCAAGATGCCCCGCAAAAGCACAACTGCTTGCCAGCCAGCACCCGCCAAGATGCCCTGCCATGTGGCCGTCATTATGGACGGCAACGGCCGCTGGGCACAGGCACGTGGCCTGCCACGTCTGAAAGGGCATGAAGAAGGTGCCCAGTCGGTGCGGGCGATCCTGACCGCCGCCCGCGGCCACGGCATCCGCTATCTGACTCTCTATGCTTTCAGCGTCGAAAACTGGCGCCGCCCGCGCGAGGAAGTACTGGGCCTGATGCGGCTGTTACGCCGCTTTCTGCAACGTTACGAAACCGAGCTGCACGAAAACCAGACCCGCCTGCGTATCCTGGGACGCCGCTCCGACCTGCCGCGCACGATCGCTACAGCTCTCGCCCGGACGGAAAAAGCCACCGCCAGCTACAGCAGGCACGAACTGATCCTGGCCCTGAGTTACGGCGGACGCACTGAAATTGCCGCCGCCGCCCGCCGCCTGGCCGAAGAAGTGCAGGCCGGCCGCCTGAAGCCGGAATCGATCGACGAAAACACGCTCGCTGCCCATCTCTATCACCCCGATGTGCCGGACCCCGATCTGATCATCCGCACGAGCGGTGAAATCCGGCTGAGCAACTTCCTCCTCTGGCAGGCGGCCTACAGCGAATTTTATTCCACTCCGGTCCTCTGGCCGGACTTCCGTGAGGCCGAGTTTGCCACAGCCCTGGCAGAGTACGGACGTCGCGCCCGGCGGTTCGGCGGCATCGAAAATGTCGCCTCCGAGTGCGAAGCGAAGGAGCGCGCCCAATGTTGAAGTACCGCCTGGTGACAGGCATTTCTGTTGCCGCATTTTTTCTGGCGATTTTCGCCTTCGGTCCCTACTGGGCCCTGCTGATGCTCCTGTTGGCGGTCTATGCAACCGCGCCCCACGAAATGCCCCTCATCATTAAGAGGTGCGGCCTCTCAGTAGCAGGCCTGGCGACTTTTCTGGCCGGCCTGGCCTACCTCTGTGCCAGTCTGGTCGAGACCGAGCTGATCCAGGCCCGCTGGCCGGCCCTGGCGCAGATTTCGATCCCGCCTTCCGAAACGGTGCTCTGGCTGGTGCCGCCGATCCTGCTGGCACTGGAGGTCATCCGGGGACGGCCTGACGGCGCAGCCCAACGCTTCGGCCTCAGTCTCGTCACCTTCTGGTATGTTGCCATCCAGCTCAGTTTCATGATGCGGATCGGCTTCCTCTCGCATGGTGCTGCTGGCGAAGTGGCCGACCATACGGGACGTCTGGCCCTGACTTATTTTGTCTGGGTCGTCAAATGGTGCGACGTGGGAGCCTACACCATCGGCATGATCTTCGGCCGCGGGCGGCGCAAGCTGATCCCCTCAATCTCTCCCGCCAAATCGGTCGCCGGTCTGGGCGGTGCCTATCTGGGTGGACTGCTCTCCAGCCTGGCAGCCTGCTGGGCGCTCCAACGCTTCTGGGGAGGCACCCTGGGCGGTATTCCTATCACATATACCCATGCCATCGTCATCGGCCCGCTGCTCGCCACGACCGGCGTACTCGGCGACCTGGGCGAATCGCTCTTCAAACGCTCGCTCGGCATCAAGGACTCCGGCAAACAGTTCCCCGGCATGGGTGGCTTTCTTGACGTGATCGACAGCCTCCTCTTCAGTGCCCCCTTCATGTATCTCTATCTGCGGTGGTTTGTCCTGTGAAGCGTGTTGTGATACTCGGCAGCACCGGCTCGATCGGTGAAAATGCCCTGC
>CAZMGQ010000438.1:0-2282 GCA_964565855.1 uncultured Lentisphaerales bacterium
CGCGGCATCTTGATCTGGTGGCGGGTCACAGGTATGCCCAGTTGGCCAGTGCCATGGGTGTGTCGGTAGAGGCGGCGGAAGCGGCTGTGGCGGAGATTGTACGGCTGGACCCTCAGCCGGGGCTGACCTTCGGCCAGGAGGAGCCGACCTACGTCGTGCCCGAGATGGATGTTTATTTCGATGCGGAGTCCGGCCGTTATGTGGTCAGTGTCGAGGATGATTACCTGCCGCATATCCGCATCAGCCGTCACTATCGGCGGCTGCTGGAAAACCCTGAAACGAGCGACGAGACCCGCAGCTATATCAGGGAGCGGATCCGGGCCGGCATGTTTCTGATCAAGAGCATTCAGCAGCGGCAGGAGACAATTCAGAAAATTGCGACTGAAATTGTGAACGTGCAGCAGGATTTCTTCGCCAAAGGCGTCAAGGAGCTGCGTCCGTTGACAATGGCCGACATCGCCGAAAGAGTCGGCGTCCATGAGACGACGGTTAGCCGCACGGTTTCCGGCAAGTACATGCGAACCCCACGGGGCGTGCTGGAGCTGCGTTATTTCTTTACGCCGGGTCTGCAAACGGCTGATGGCGGCAGCATCTCCAACCGCACGATTCAGGACCGGATTGCCCAGATGGTAAATAGCGAAGATGCCGCCAGCCCTCTGGCCGATCAGGAGATTCAGGCTCGTCTGGAAGAAGAAGGCATCAAGATTGCACGACGGACCGTTGCCAAGTACCGTAACCAGCTCAAGATTCCACCCTCGCATCAGCGGCGGCGCGGTTGATTATTGGCAGGGGACATTTGCCCTCCATTTTAGTCTTGTCCCCTTGCTTGTCCCAAGTGCAGTTTCAGTATCCGTTTCTGGACAGACAGGAATGTCTGTCATACAGATTTGGACAGACGCCATTTTCAACAGTCAGGTGGAAGTTTATGGAGGGTGAATGTCCTCGCTTGTCGCGCCGTAACCTTGGCGAAGGCGGACGAGCCGCAACCGCAAGAGCTTGCTCAGTGGAGTGGGATGCGGTATTTGACGGCAAAGGTGCCGGTATAGGCATCGCGCACCAGCAGCAGGGCAGTGCCGCTGTCGGCTGTGACCCGGCCGTTGCGGGCGAGAGTCTGGGCCCGCAGGATGACGAGGAAGAGGTTTTGGCGGAAGGTCACCCGGTGGGGGAGATCACGGATGAGATCTTCGAGCAGATCATGCCCCGGCATGTCGTAGCCGGGCACATCGGTCGAATCGAACGACATGTCGGCCAAGTCTTCCCAGGCCCGACGGTAATCTTCCATGGTGTGCAGCTCCAGTTCGAGCTGCGGCAGCCAGTCGGCAAACGGGAATCCCAGATAATCATCTGTGCCTGCTTCAACGTCTGAGTCGGGGTCGCCGAGGCCTTGCCGGTACATGGTTGCTTCCAGCTCGCCTCGTGCCTGGAGCAGGACATTGGTGAGGGAATCGAGCATGACCTGGCCAGCATCACTGATGATAAAGGGCGGATCTGCGGAGGCTGTGGCCCGGGTGTAGCGGTTGGTGCCGAACTCCGCTTCGGCAAACATGGCGCGGATGGCGGCCGGATAGCCTGTCAGCGCATGGATGCGTCCCTGTTCCCAGCGGTTGGTGCCGGGTTGTCCGACAGTCCAGAGATCGAGTAGTTTGGCACCGACTTTATTGAAGAGGTTGAGACTCTGCCAAGGGGTGGCGGTGCCGAGATAGCCGATTTCGCCGATGCTTTCGAGCAGACCGTTACGGTGAATAATAGGCAGCCCCTGAAACATCGGGACGTGGTCGCTGAAGGCGGTGTTGAGTGTGCCGAGCGTGGGGGTGGACTCGAACCAGTGGCCGATACGGCCATTCCAGCGGGGATCGTGGACCGACATGGCGGTCGTGTCGAGCATGGTGATGAAGTATTCGTTGGTATCGGTCGAGGCTGGTTCGAAGTCGGGTCCGGGGGCTTCATCAACATGAGGACGGTTGGCGATATCGAGATAAACGCCGGCGCGGAACGAGGCGGTGTTGACGACGTAGTTGGTGATGGAGAGGATGACGGGGATAATGGTGCTGTCGGGATCGTCACTGCCGGTGGACTGATCGACCTCGTAGGAGATGTATTCGGCATCTCCGAGCGGCAGGTAGTTGGTAACGACGTGGGAGGGGTCGCCCGTGAGGGGGTCGTAATGCTGGACTTCGACCGGGAAGGCGAAGGGGTCGCTGGTTTCGACATGAAAAGTATCGCCCCGCGGACCCAGCTCGGCTACCCGGCGACGTTCGAGTGACCGGTTTTCAGCATCCTCG
>CAZMGQ010000439.1:0-2260 GCA_964565855.1 uncultured Lentisphaerales bacterium
GAACCATGCTCCATGTCCTCGACCAGCCCCTTCTGATTGGCCGGCAGGAAGTTGCCGGGGATTGCACCGCCGACGATCTCATCGACAAACCAGTCTTCCTCCCCTTCGGGCAGGGCCTCGACCCGCAGATAGACCTCGCCGAACTGACCACGGCCACCCGACTGTTTGCGGTGACGGTGGTGCCCCTCCCCCATGGCGGTGACGGTTTCACGGTAGGCTACCAGGGGAGTGTCGAGGTTGACACTGACATTGCTCTGCGACTTCATCAGACTGCAGGCGACATCAAGATGCACATCGCCCAAGCCCTTGATAACGATCTGGGCCGTTTCAGTATTACGCTCAACCAGCAGGGTCGGATCCTGCTCGGTCACACGCGCCAATGCCGGGCCGAGCTTGTCGTCGTCGGCCTGCGACTGGGCGGTGACTGCCGCAAACATGACCGGGGTGGGGAAAACCAGCGGCCGGGCCTGGCGTTTGCTGCCGGGGGCACGCAGCGTATCGCCGACCTTGGCAGCTTTGAGCTTGGGAATGGCGACAATATCGCCGGCTGTCGCACTTTCAACGGCCGTCTGTTTTCTGCCGCAGGGTACCAGCAGACCGCCGACTTTCTCCTTGTCACCGGTACGTGAGTTTTCCACATCGCCGTTGGCCTTGATCGTGCCGGAGAGCACACGCACATAGCTCATCTGCCCCACAAAGGCATCCGATACGGTCCGCCAGATCAGCCCGAAGAAGGGCTCGTCGCTGGCCGGGTCGATCGCCTCGTCTTCGGCATCCTGCCGCGGACGCTCAACGGGACTGGCAAAATAGGTACAGACATTTTCCAGCAGCTCGGTCACTCCGACTCCCGAAAGCGGCAGCACGGGGATCATGGGAACAAAACTGCCGTTGGCAACGGCTTTCAGGAGCCCGCCAGCCGTTTCGGCTTCGCTGAGGGTGCCTTCCTCGAAGAACTTCTCCATCAGGGCTTCGTCCTGTTCGGCTGCCAGCTCTACCAGCTTGGCTTTGGCTTCCTCGACGGCATCCGCCAGTTCAGCCGGAATGTCGTCCGCCATGACCGATACCACAGACTGTTTGTCAGCCGAGAGAAACGCCACCGGCACACAGACATCGCCGAAGGCGCCCTGAACGGCCTCGACGGTGGCGGCAAAATCGGTATTGTCCTTGTCGAGCCCTGTCACGGCAATTGCACGGGCGGCCACACCCTGCTGATCGGCCGTTTTCCAGGCGCGGCGCGTGCCGACTTCCACACCACCGGCCGCATCCACTACGCAGAGCATCGTGTCGGCCACACGGGCGGCCGCCATTACCTGACCATGAAAATCCATGAAGCCCGGCGTGTCGGTGAAAAAGAGATTGTATTTATCGCCGCTGGCCGCAGTGTAAACATGCTGGAAAGTTGCTGAAAAAACCGTAATTTTGCGGTTTTTTTCCTCATCGGTGAAGTCCGAAACACTGGAGCCGGCCGCCGTTGAGCCGAGACGGTCATTCAGCCCCAGTTTATAAGCCAGAGCATCCGTCAGGGCCGTTTTACCGGCGCCACTGTGACCCAAGATGGCAAAATTACGAACATTTGACAGAGGAATATCATACATAAGAGGTCGCTCCTGAGAAATCGGACTGGCAATGCGGCTCAAGACGCACGGTTCTGCGCCTAATCCAGCCGCAACGGCCAACTATCGCAAAAGAACGGCCCGGAGGCAACACCAAACTGAAGCGCGGCAACCGTCGTTTTGTGGCCGGCTTGTATTATCAGTTTTTCATGGCAAATCGCCGCTCAAGCACAAGGTACGGCAACCGGACATAGGTTACCGTAATCTGGCAAAATCTTTGCAAGATTACAGTAAGCGACAAAGGCAGGACGTGTTTGCCGAGACCTATCGCTCCGGCGGGACACCCTACCCTGACCGCTCTTCCATTTCGCTAGAGATAGTTTCACGCAGCATACTCGATTCTTTCGACTCAATCGATTCGAGTCGACTGATTCGATCCCGAAACCGCCAAGGCGCCACAAGGCCTGTCGCACCGTAGCCCCGGCGAAGGCGAAACCACCAGGCCGGGGTAAACGGAACGGCGAAGGCACTGTATGACAGACATTCCTGTCTGTCCAGAAACCGCCAAACCTGCGCCAATAAAAACCGCCAAGGCACCACAAGGCCTGTCGCACCGTAGACCCGGCGAAGGCGAAACCACCAAGCCGGAGTGAACGGAACGGCGAAGGCACTGTATGACAGACATTCCTGTCTGTCCAGAAACCGCC
>CAZMGQ010000440.1:0-2257 GCA_964565855.1 uncultured Lentisphaerales bacterium
GTGGAGGTGAGGGTCACCACGGTGGCTTCCTGGTAGTCCGGTCCTTTGGGATCCATGGCATCGCGGATTGAATCGCGCACGCGGACTGCCTCCCAGAGGCGCATTCTGCCCAGAGTCTTGCCCGGGTCGGCTGCGGCTGCGGCTGCGGATTCGCGAAACGCCTGTGGTACGGCATTGACGAAGGCCGCCTTGATTTCCTCGGACTGGTTGGCTGTGACGGCAGCCACGGTTGCAGCGGCGAGATCATAGGCCTTGGCCAAGGTATCGTTGGCTTCGGCTCCTCCGCGCCCGGTGGCGGCATTCACGGCATCGCCGACCTTGCCGGCTGATTCAGCCAGAGCTTTCAGGCTGGCGTCACGTGCTTCGGCACCGGCATCGCCGGCAAAGGTGGCTGTGGCAGCGGCCGAACGGAAGAGTACGGCCAACTGATCCTGCTCGCCCTGAACTTTGGCCAGGTTGTCGCTGACGGCTTTCGTCAACACATCGGCGGTTGCCTGGGCGGAGCCGGCAGCTCCTTTCATCATCTGCACGAGTGCAGTGGGAGAAATTGCACCCTCGGGCAATGCTTTGGCAGCCTGCCCCAGTGCGGAATGGCTGATGGCGGTAATCGCGATGGTCGCGATGATTATTGCCCCGATTCTGTTCGTTTTCATGAGGTTTCCCTTCTCTTGCTCCAATTCAGTATGCGTTTGAATTGTTCTTAAAAGTTCCAAAGGTCGTCATCGTCAGTTGCGTTGTCAGCCGGGAGGGGCGTCGTCGTTCCCTCACCGAAAATGTCGCCACCGGCTGCCTCGCCAAGCTCGTCGCCTGTGGCTTCACCTGTTTCGCCGCCAGCCTGTGTTGTGGTCGGCTGGATTGCGCCGGCGATGGCAGATTCGCCCTGCAGATAAGCAAAGGAAGTCTGAACACCACCTTCGGCACCGGCGAGCATTACGGAGACAGCCAGCTTGTCGCTGAGTGAGGCACGCCGCCGCCAGATCTTGGCTTTGGTGCCGGAGCGGAATCCAGTCACGAGCGGTTCGTCGCTGCCACGCTCCAGGGTGACTTCATACTCGCCACTCTTCCCGGTCAGGCTGGTGTAGCTTTCATCGATCGCCGACAGCACTTCAAGGGCAGAGCTGCGACGCATCTTTTCAATCAGAAACTGTTTGCCCAGCAGGTTCAGCTCACCCATCTCGGTGACCACATGAAGCTCGTGTGTCTCGCCAGCCGTGGTCAGCCTGAGCTTGGAACGGCCCTTGAACCTGCCGAACTTGCCGATCGGTGTACGGACCGCCAGGGGCCAATCCGTCTCGTCGTTGGGAAGGTACATCGCCAGGGCACCGGATTCGAGCACGACTTCCTTGGCCACACCACTTGCATCGGCATTGGCGATACTGACGTGGGAGGCCGGCCCTACTCCGACCTGGACGGAGGGAGACAGATAGACAACACAATCCGAATCAGCCTTGGTCTGGATAACCGATCCGAAAGGATAGGCCCGTCCTTCGACTCCGACCTCAAACTCATTGGCCTTGGGCTTTTTGACCAGACACATGCCGGTAGTGCGTCCGAGCTGAAACAGTGGGTCAAACCCCTCGGCAAACGCAATTGTGCCGACGAAAGCGGACACTAAAATACCTGCGATGGCGGCGCGGCACATCGAGACGTTCATGCAGCTTCTCTCCTCATTCAGTGGACGGGACATCCGTACCTCTCCTAAACGCCGCAGATGTTAGTAAAGTTGCGCCGCATAGTCAATAGAATATCGCCGAAAAAAGTAAGGCCCCGATGAAATGTTCCCGCATTCATCCCGCTACGGCATCCAATCGCACAGCAATGGAGTGAATATTACGCGAATTTCATACAGAAAGGTTTGACCACACCAGAGGCTTACACTACCATATTAAGCTTTCTTGCCTGCCAAGTCAGCTACCAACCAAAGGACTACCATGTTCCGCAAATCCATTACACTCGCCAGCGCTATGGCACTCACTTTTCTTGCCACCCATACTCTGGCCGATGATGCCAAAGCGCCCCTCGCGGCGAAAATCGATGGCGACATCGAAATCACAGTGAGCGAAGTCGATACCCAGATGGCAAACATGATGCGGTCGCGTCAGGCACAGGGAATGCCGGCCGGTGCCGACTTTGAGGGGATGCGCGAACAGGTGCTCGAAAACCTGATCATGCAGAAACTGCTGCTGCGCAATGCCGAAAAGGAACAGGTTACTGTCGCCGATGCAGATATCGACAGCTTTATCAAGCAGCGTCTGCC
>CAZMGQ010000441.1:0-2251 GCA_964565855.1 uncultured Lentisphaerales bacterium
GTCACGTCGTCCGGGCAACTGGGACCGCAGGGCTCCGTACCTGCAGCGCATGAAACACACAGGCGGGCAAGGTGACACTTGCCCCTCCCGACCCGGCGCATGGTAGATGTCCCCCCCCCGGGAGGGACGACTGTCACGTCGTCCGGGCAACTGGGACCGCAGGGCTCCGTACCTGCAGCGCATGAAATACACAGGCGGGCAAGGTGACACTTGCCCCTCCCGACCCGGCGCATGGTAGATGTTACGTTTCCGGCTGACAGGCCTCCCAGGCGATGCCGCGATTTTCGAGCGGCAAGTCGAGATGGTAGCGCATGAAGAGTCCCAGAAAACGACGCAGGGCGAGACGGGCCGCCGATGAAAACGGCGCAAAGAGAGCTCGTGGCGGCTCTTCACTGCCAGCCGCCCGACGCAAGGCCGCCGCACCGGCGGGTGTGATGCCGAAGGTAACGCCCTGCCGTTCGCCGGAGAGGCAATGCGGACAGACCACCCGGCCCTCGGCAACTACAAAGCGCAGTGTCGGGGTGCCGTTGTCGAGACAATGCGGACAGCCGTTGAGATCCGGCTCAAGTCCCAACAGGAGCATGAGGCGCATCTCAAACCAGAGCAGCAGGCCGGCATCAGCTCCCCCGGTAGCCAGACGGGCCAGGGCAGATTGCAGCAGGTCGTAGAGTCCTGCGGCGGACGGACCGCTTTCGGCCACACGCACCAGCAGGTCGCAACAGTAGAGGGCCGAGAGACAGGCACGCCAGTCGCCGCGCAGGCTGTCGTGACGTTCGAGTGGAGAGCACTCGCGGGCAATATGGACACCGTCACGTTCGCGGGCATAGTAGAGCAGCTCACAGGTATAGCCGATGTCGTACTGTCCCAGAAAAGCACTCCTGGGCCGACAGGCTCCCCGGATGCTCGTCGTGAGCAACCCCCGATCCCGTGCCAGCCAGGTTACCATGTGTGAGGTGTTGGCAAAGGGGCTGATGCGAAGTGCCACTGCTTCGGTTTTTAGAATGACGCTGCCGCTGCTGCCGTAAGTCATCGTGCTAAGGCTCCTCGCACCAGCGCAGGAAACGTGTGTTGCGTCCGTCGAAATGCACGATGCCCCAGACCCGGCGTTCGACACGCCCGATCCGGCCCACCGATGTAATCCGGTAGTACTCCGAATGGACGGTAATCCGCTCGCTGAGCGAATAATCGAGTCCCGGCACACGGGCAAAGACATCCTCGACCGAGTTGAAGGCCTCGCGGGCGGCATCGTCGGCCGGATCGTCGAAATCGCCTCGTTCCTCAATCAGTGCCATGGCGGCAATCTCGTCAATATCAGGCAGGGTCATGAGGACCTCGGCACTGGCGGACTGGACGTTGACCTTGCCATCGCCGTAAGTGGTCAGCAGATCTTCGATACCAGCCACGGTGACGACATTGGTATCGGAAAAACGTGTGGTCCGGTTGAAGCGCGAAGAGGCCGCCAGCGGGTCCATTTCCTCGACAATCAGCGGTCCACCGCTGAGGATCGATTCGGTGAATCCCCGGATCAGCAGGAGTTCACGCACTGTATCGAGCGGTCCGTTTTTGGCCGTGTAGGGCGGGTCGAGCTTGTTGTAATAATCTTCGGTCTCGCCACCGTCCTGACGCGGGTTATCGTCGGGATCAATCCAGTCGAAGAAAGAGTCGATCAGTGTCGGCCAGTGTTCTTCCGGCACACCGGCATTTTCAAGGATACGTTCCCAGTCGTCGGCCAGCAGCAGGTTGACATTGCGCCTGCCCGGTTCGGGGACAATATCAAGGATGATTTCACCGTCACCCAGCGGTTCCACCAGCCCATGGATCGGCTGGCCGCGTACGAGACGCTGGGCGGCATCGAACCAGCGGTCATCATCGGCTCCGAGATCGGCCACGCCGATGCCACGCTGTTTTTCCATCAGCATCGTCGCAATCGCAACGCCCGAGGCCGCCAGATGCTCGCACTGACGGCGACGCCGCAGCACCGAGGCATACTTCAGCTCCACCTGGGCATCGACCGCCGCCGACCAGACCAGCACGGCCAGAACCACGACCAGCAACAGCACGATGACCAGCGCCGAACCGGCCCGTCGATCGAACCGTCTCCCCATCATCACAGGCCTCCCCTGCCGCCGGGGCTGCGGCGTCCCGGTTGCTGTCTCTGCGGCCCGCCCTGCGCGGGGTTGCGCCCCCCGCCCTGCTGCTGACCCCCCGGCCGCTGCTGCCATTGTTGTCGCTGCCCTCCGGTCCCCTGCTG
>CAZMGQ010000442.1:0-2245 GCA_964565855.1 uncultured Lentisphaerales bacterium
GCCGACGGTCTGCTCAAGAACGAAGAGATCTACAACATCTTCGATACCGAGAAGATCCTCAACCGCCCCGCAACGGTGTCGGTGGACTCCTACTCGGGTACGGCCGGAATCGCACACTGGATCAATGGCTTCTTCCGTCTCAAGGGCGATTGCGTGATCGATAAACGTGATCCGATCGTCAGTGAAATCAAGGAACGCCTGGACGAGATTTATGCCGCCGGCCGCAACACGGTCATGGGCGACGAAGAGCTGGAGTTGCTGCTCAAAGAGTACGACCCCAAGCTCTACAAAAACCTCAACCAGCGCCGTATCAGGGGCGATTGAGCGGGGCCAGAATCTGCAACAGGTTGGCGGTGTTACGCGTCAGGTCAAACTGACGTTCAACCACCAGCCTGGCTGCTGCAGCCAGCTTTTTGCGTAACGCCGCATCGGCCAGACAGTCCTTCAGTGCCGCAGCCAGTGCCGCCACATCATCCGGCGGCACGAGTCGCGCACTTTCACCATCCCGGAAAACCTCCGACGCACTGCCGGCGGTCGTGGTAACGAGCGGTACGCCAAGAGCCGCCGCCTCTATCAGTACGTTGGCAATCCCGTCGCGATCGCCATCCGGCAAACGGCGCGACGGCAGAACGAGCAGTGTCGCTGTCTGCAAACGGTGTCGGGTCTCGTCGGGCGTCAAAGCTCCCGCAAACCTGAAACGCTCCACTACTGCCGGACCGGCTGCCGCAAGCTGACGCTCCAGGCTGTTGCGCAGCGGACCGTCGCCAATCCACTCGACCTCATAATCGACTCCCTGACGCGACAGCTCGACACAGGCACGGATCAGCAGGTCGATCCCCTTCTTGGGCACCAGCCGCCCGACCCCCACCATGCGACAACCAGCGACCGGCTCACGCCAGTTCCAGCAATCTTCATCCAAAGGCAGACCATGGTGAACCAGATGCGTCTGCTCCGCCGGATAACCGCAGGCTTTCACAGCTTCCACCACCGCCTGTGAACAGCCGATTACGCTGGTGGCAGAGTCCAGACACTGCCACAAAGCCCGTGGCGACCGGGTAAAGACATCCCAGGCATGCACCCGTACTGCAAAGCTGCGTCCCACCCGCCTCGCAGCCAGGCGGGCAACGTCAGCCGGCGTCCAGGCGAACTGGGCCAGCAGCACTGCATCGGGCCGACGTTCCAGCAACTCGCTCAGAGCGGCAATCTGCGGGGCATGACGCAGCAGGGTCAAACAACGCCGGGGTTGACTGAAACTGTCTTTCAAAATGGCACGGACCAGCGCCGCATCCACCCTGCCCTGCCTCAGCCGCCAGTTTTCACTACCACGCAGAGCGACAATCTCGACCTCCACCCCCTGCCGCCGCATTTCCTCATTTTCGCGCTCGATAAAGGTTTCGCTGAGGTTGGGGTAGGTATCGACCAGGTTGATCAGTCGGCGTGGGGCTGCCATTTCATTGCACAGTGTTGTTGCGGTACTTCATGTAGAGTGTCAGGTCCACCGCCACCATCATGGCATTAAAGGCATACAGCCACCTGACCCAGTCGCCGGGTGTGTTGATAGTCTTGTGGATCACACCACAGATATAACCGGTAATGACCAGCATCATGAAAAACGGGCTTTTTCCATGGACTACTTTGGTGCGCAAAGCTTTGGTAATTGAGACCGGCCAACTGACGCCGAAGCAGATCAGCATCAATATTTCGAAAAGCGGTTTATGAACGGGCATCTGTTTCTCCCTGTGCCTGCCAAGGCGGGCTATTTACTGTTTTTTGGCGCTGTCTGTCCGGCGTTCTGCCAGCTCGACTCCCTGCTCGTGCAGATAAGCCCTGAGTTCCCCGATGGGAATCAGGTTGAAATGAAATACTGAAGCCGCCAGCAGCACATCCGCCCCGGCCCGTACGGCTTCCAGAAAATGTACCAGCTCGCCGGCGCCGCCGGAGGCCACCACGGAAACATCCGTCGCCTCCCGTATGGCCCGGATCAGCGGCAGATCGTAGCCACCCCGTACCCCATCGGTGGATTTACTGGTGGGTAGCAGACGACCGACTCCGTAGTCGGCAATCTGTCGCGCCCATTCCACCACGTCGTGACCCGTTGCAGTACGTCCACCATCGATAAAGACCTCGTATCCCGAAGTCATCTCAGGATTACGGGCGGCATCGATGGCCACGGTTACACGGTCTGAACCGAGTTCGCGCACCATCTCCTCAATCACCTGCGGCTGACGATAGGCGGCACTGCTGA
>CAZMGQ010000443.1:0-2238 GCA_964565855.1 uncultured Lentisphaerales bacterium
CGGAAGAAATTCGTGAAGCCCTGCAGGATCCCGTGTCGCAAATCGTGGATGCCGTCCGTATCTGCCTCGAAAAATGCCCCCCCGAGCTTTCGGCGGACCTGGTAGACCGGGGCATGGTTCTGGCAGGGGGCGGCGCATTGCTGACCGGGCTGGATACACTGGTGGCTGAACAGACCGGGTTGCCCGTGCACCTGACGGATGACCCGCTCTCGGCCGTGGCCGAAGGAACCGGTGTCGTGCTCAACGAGCTGGATTTCCTCTCCAGTACCGCCGCACGGCGCATCTGATCCTATCTCTTTTCCGCCTTTCACCGTCGTTGGATCTCCAATATCAAGGGTATCGCAAGATGCCCGGCGGCTGAACCCGCCACCCCGGAGACAACGGAGTGAAGATTCGCAGGCTTGCCGGCATTGCGGTGCTGGTGGCCATCATAGTTATCGCCGTCTGGCGGGTGCCGCAGTGGCAGCGCAATGTTGCGCGCGACGCTCTCGCCCCCTACGAGCGTTTCGGCGTACGGGCCGGTCAAAATATCAGATCATGGGGCTCGTTCAGGGGATTACTGGCGCAAAACCAGGCCCTCGAAGCCCGTGTCCAGGAGCTGGAAGCCGAGCTGTTGCTGCTGCATACGCTGCGTGCCGATAATGCCGAGCTGCGGCTCCAACTGGAATGTGCCCCGCGCCTGCCGCACCATATCACGGCCGAAGTGCTCACTCTGGGGAGTGCCGATGGCTGGAGTCAGCGTATCCGCATCTCCAAGGGACGGCGTCAGGGCATCCGGGTCAACAATCCGGTTGTGGCAGCGGCCGGTCTGGTCGGACGTGTGGTTTCGGCAAGTGCCACCACGTCCGATGTGCTGCTGATTACCGATGTCAACAGCCGCGTCGCCTGTGCCTTCGAGCCGGATGTCGCCTCGGCTCGCGGTATCCTGACCGGCACCGGCACTCGCATCGCCGGACCGGCGGGGCTCCAACTGCTGCATACAATCGAGCCGCTGCGGCTGGCCTATCTCGAAAAGGAGCTGGAGCTGCCGGAAGCGGCGCGGGTGGTGACAAGCGGGATCGGCGGTGTCTATCCGCGCGGCATCCCGGTGGGGGTGGTGGCGGAGGTCGAGCAGGATGCCAGCGGACTTTACCAGCGGGCGACCGTGGTGCCTTTTGCTGACTTTTCGTCGTTGCGTTATGTCTCGGTGCTGATCGATGCCAGTCTCGGGCTGCCGGAAGGAGATCTGCCATGACCCGGACGGAAATTCCCTTCAACATCCTGGTCCTCTTTGTCGTGGTTACGCTGGCGGCTATATTGCAGGATGGCCTGCCACCTCTGCCCTGGGGCGGGGTGAAGGCCCCCTTTCTGATCGGGGTCGCCGCATATTATGCCCTGCGGCGTCCCTGGCCGCTGGCCCTGCCGGCCATTGTCTGGAGCGGCCTGCTGCTGGATGGTCTGAGCAGTCTGCCGGGTGGTGGTACGGGGCTCGCCGCGATGCTGGCTCTGGCGGCCTTCTGTGCTGCCTGGGGACGCAAGCAGTTGCCGGAAAATATCCTTTCCTGTCTGGTTGTCGGGTCGGTAACGACAGGGTTGCTGACTCTGATTGAATATGTCGTGCTCCGCCTGCGTGGGGATCTGCCTGCGCTGGCTGTGAGCTTTGTTTTATTGCGTGTTGTGATCAGCTTCATCTATGCCGTGCCGGTCTGTGCTGCCGTGGCGGCTGTGGCTGGAGTTCTCGATCGCCTGGCGCTCAATGTCCGAACGGAGAAAAATGCCGCAGGGTTCGACTGGTCGAGCGATAGCGTCTGAACGCCACCGTCTGCTGTTCGTGCTGGCTTTGATGGTGCTCGGGCTGCTCTTTCTGGGTACCACCCTCTACCGTGTTCAGGTGGTGGAGAGTGGGGATTATGCCGATGCACTGGAGCAGCACAGCATCCGGCGTGTCCGTCTGCCGGCCACGCGCGGACGCATAGTCGATCGCAACGGCACGGTGCTGGCCGACAACCGGCCCTCCTACTGTGTGGCACTCTTTGTCGAAGAACTGCGTCAGCGCGGCGCCTGGTCGAACACGATCAATGCAGTCGATGCTCTGGTGGAAGAGCTGGAGATGGTGATCGGACGTCCGCGCGAAATCAGTCGCAGGGAGATTGCCCTGCATATCGAACGGCGCCGTCCGTTGCCGTTGCTGGCCTGGAAAGGACTCGACGAACGAGCCCTGGCACGGCTGGCCGAGTATCCGCACGACCGGCGTGGGGT
>CAZMGQ010000444.1:0-2230 GCA_964565855.1 uncultured Lentisphaerales bacterium
TGATGGGAGCTCCCAGCCCGCTGCGGGTTGCGACGAGCTTCCACGACTCCCTGCCGGCACTGATGACCGAACGGGTCAACAATACCCTGATCATGATGAGCCGCAGCACCGCCAGACAGCCTGACCTGCACCGGCTGCTCTGGGGCGGTCTGGCGGCACCGGCCCTGAAAGCCGCCAACAAGCGCGAGGCGATTGAGCTGCTGGTGGATAATCTCGTCCGCCACAACCAGCTCCCGGAATCCCACCGCGAGATGTTTGTCGAACAGGCCATGCAGCGCGAAAGAATGATGCCGAGTGCCGTCGGCAGTCAGGCCGCTTTTCCGCATGTGCGGCTGCACGACTTTTCCGGTGTCGCCGCCAGCTTCGGTGTCTTCCCCGAGGGTGTCGATTTCGGTTCGCCCGACAAGACCAGAACAAACTTTGTCTGCTTCCTCGTTTCGCCCCACGGCTTCTACGAAGACTATCTGGCCGTACTGGCCATGCTTGCCCGGCAGGTGGTCGTCCCCGAGGTGCGCAAGGCGCTCATGCAGGCCACCACCCCCGAAGAAATCGTCACAGCTCTGGCCGGCCACGGCGAAGTCTGAAACAACAATTCGATAAGCCCATAACTGCGATTGCCAACACTCTATCTGTGTGAAACATGAATAAGCCAGCCTCCAACCCGATCCCCATCACCGGCCTCAGTTGTCTCTCTTCCCTCGGCGAAGATCCCGAGATGTGGCTGGCCGCCGCCGCTGAAGGCGAACCGGCCTTTGACGAAGTTACCCTGCCGCCCCGTCCCGAGAGCTGGCTGGCCGCCACCATGCCCGACTACGAAGTCGCCCCCCTGCTCGATACCCGCAAGGCATATCTCGACCGGCACACCGCCCTGCTCCTCGGAGCTTTTTCTCTGGCTCTCCGCAGCGCCGGTCTCGACCGTGAAAGCCTCCCCGGCAACCGTGCCGGCCTCGCCGTCGGCTCTGCCTGGGGCGGTCTCGGCACCCTCGCAACCTACTTTACCGACCTCCTGCGCAAAGGACCCAAGTTTGCCAAGCCGATCCTCTTTCCCCATACCTACGCCAACACCGCCGCCGCCATGAGTGCCATCGAATGGGCCATCCAAGGGCCGCACGAAGTCTATGCCAGTGGCAATCTGGCCTCGGCTCAGGCGATCATTGCCGCAGCCGATTGTCTGGAGCGGGATCAGGCCGACCTGATGTTCTGCGGTGGCTGTGAAGCCCTCAGCGCTCCGGTCTGTCTGGCATTGGCGGAACAGGGGCGTCTCATCCCCGGTCTGGAACCGGAAACGGCACCGGCTCCCTTCACAGCCGGAGGCAACTCCATCGTGCCCGGCGAAGGGGCAGCCGTTCTGCTGCTGGAAAAGCCGGAGAGTCTGGCCGCCCGGGGAGCCAAACCACTCGGCTGGCTGCTGGGCAGTGCGCTCGCCGGCAACGGACTTGCGGGCGCCTGTCTCAAAGCCCTGGACAATGCGAACCTGAAAGCCGGTGAAATTGACGCCATCTATGTCAGTGCCGCCGGTCTGTCATCGGAAGACGAGGCTGAAATGGCCGCCCTGCAAGAGACTTTCGGCCAGGACGGCCTGCCGCCGCTGGTGGCTCTGGCAGGTCTGCAGGGCGATTGTCTTGGAGCAGGTACGGCACTTCACTGTGCCGGCGCCCTGCTCTGTCTGCGGGACAACTGGCTACCAGCACTTGACGGCAGGCAGGAGCTATCCCCCGGTCCCCACCGGGCTTTGATTACGGCACAGGAAGGCAATCAGGCGGCAGCGTTGATAGTGGCCAGCGACCTGTAGCAGGTCCGGCAACGGTGTCCTAAAAAGGTTTTGCCGGTTCAGGTTATCCCTCGGTCAGCATTTCGTTGATCGCCGCCGCAGCACGCCGCCCCTCGCCCATCGCCAGGATCACCGTTGCTGCTCCGAGCACGATATCGCCACCGGCGAACACGCCGGGCATTGAGGTTTCGTTGCGTTCATCCACCAGAATCCGGCCATATTTGTCGGTCTCGATCTCCGGCGTTGTCGCCGCAATCAGGGGATTCGACTCGTTGCCGATGGCCACGATGACGGTATCGACCGGCAACTGAAATTCACTCCCGGCCACCTCTACCGGCCGCCGGCGACCGCTCTCATCCGGCTCGCCCAGCTCGTAGCGAACACACTCCAGCGCCACCACCCGATCTTCGGCATCGCCCAGCATACGCTTGGCATTCTGCAACAGGCAAAACTGGATTC
>CAZMGQ010000445.1:0-2229 GCA_964565855.1 uncultured Lentisphaerales bacterium
TGCAGAAGTACGCCGAGCGCATCTTCTCGCGCCCAGCCTACATCGAGGCACTGACGCCCTCGGAAAAGGTCATGCGCCGCTGAGTCCCGCCATGCAAGAAGAAACATCCCGGAAACCCTACCTGATTCGTGCTCTGCACGAATGGTGCACTGATAACGGCTACACGCCGTATATCGTGGTCACCGTCGACAAGAACACCATCGTGCCGCCGGCACATGTGCACGACGGCCAGATCACGCTCAACATCGGCACGCTGGCCACCAACCGGCTGGTGCTGGGCAACGACTACATCGAGTTCCAGACGCGCTTCGGCGGCGTCACCGAACAGATATACGTTCCGGTGGCGGCGGTCTCGGCGATCTACGCAAGGGAAACCGGTGCGGGTATGGGTTTCGAAGTGGCCACCTCCGAACCCTACCCCGGCACGGACACGTCAGCCGATGGCGATGCGCCCACCAGCAATGCCTCGTCAGGCGACAACACACCGGATGACCCCCCCCCTTCGCGGCCCAGGTTAACGGTCGTCAAGTAAGCGGCTTAAAAATCAGGTAGAATGTCGCTTCTTTAAGCAGCCGGCTTAGCTCAGTTGGTAGAGCAGCGCACTTGTAATGCGAAGGTCAGGAGTTCGACTCTTCTAGCCGGCACCAGTAGATATAAGCAAAACGCCAGTCCCTCGGGGCTGGCGTTTTGCGTTTGAGGCCGTGTCAGGCCAGCTCGAACACGGAAGGCGATTAATTCACGAGCAATACCATCGGACTCAGTCATACGCATTTCCCAGGAGACACAAGCACCGGCCAGGGATCAAGCCGGGACCAAGTTGGGCCTAAGTCGGGACTTAGTACCGAACAGCAAGCGTTGTTGGTTCAAATGACCGATGAACACGATGTTGTCACCATGGTGCAGTGGGTCGGTCGCAGCAACAGCAGCAGCAAACAGCGCTATCGCTTGACTGCACAAGGAAGAAGGCTTCGCGACGAGGTGAGCCGATGACGCAGGCCGGTCGCGACGTCACCACAGGGGATTGGTGCTGGTCCACCCGGCAGCCATCACCGTGCTGAGTGATCGAACGGCAGAACGTGCGGAACGAGGAGCCGCGTCAGTTGCCCGTTGCCACAACCTACATCTACTGCCAGCCGGCTGTCTGGCGCTATCGAGGTCAGGAAATCGGCTATCTGTGGTGGATACTCTGGGCGGAGCCGCGCATACGCTCGACCGCCTTCCTCGAACCAGTTACGAACCTCTTTGGCGTTACTTGACATCGTTTTTATCCATGCAAGACGTCGTTGTTTGAAGCAGGCGGAATCTGTTGAGTTATCCGCAGTATCGCTGAAAGGCAGGGAGTGTCAGGCCGGTTTCGGATATTCTTACGCTCGCACCGGCAATAAGCTCGCTACCGCAAGATCGCGATATCTGACCCACCTCATTCAACCCGTTTGGATCCAAGGGCTCTTATGACATTCAACCCCAAGTTTGGTTATAACTTTCATGACTTAAGGCTCCTGGCCAAGAAGCGGCTCCCTAAAGGGTTGTTTGAATTCATTGATCGGGGGGCGGAAGATGATCTGACGATACAAAACAATTTTGATAGTTTCAGAGCCGTCTCGTTGATACCGCGCCCGCTGGTGAACGTGTCGGGCCGCAGCCAAAAAATCACGCTGTTTGGTCGAGAACAGCCCTCACCCATCTGCCTGGCCCCCACAGGCGCAGCCGGGCTCCTCTGGCATGAAGGCGAGATTGAAGCCGCTGCTGCAGCGGCTGCTGCAGGCTTACCCTACGTTATCTCGACCGGGTCTATCACCTCTATAGAAAAAGTGGCAGACAAAGCCGGTGGTGATCTCTGGTTTCAGTTGTACTTGTGGCCGGATATTTCCATGTCCCTGGAACTGGTCAATCGCGCCAAGGCATCTGGCTGTCGAGTTCTTGTTGTGACGGTAGATACCACCGTCACCCCCAATCGCGAACACAACTATAAAAACGGATTCACGATTCCATTGCGTCTTACCCGCAGGAATGTCATGGACGGCCTGCTGCACCCCAGGTGGTCAATTGGCGTAATGGGCCGATACCTAGTTAGCGGGGGGATGCCGAGATTCTCAAACTTACCCAGTGCGCTACAGAGTTCCATGACCGATTCGCGCAAGGTCGGCATGTTGCCCAAGAACGATGGCCTCACATGGGACGACTTGAAACGACTGCGCGACATCTGGGATGGCCCCCTCGTCGTCAAAG
>CAZMGQ010000446.1:0-2214 GCA_964565855.1 uncultured Lentisphaerales bacterium
GTCGCCCGGACCTGTGCTCCACTTTCGGTCAGCCGCACAGTGAGGCCGATGTCGGAAACGACTACTACCCGTTCTGCGGAAACGCGACTGCGCTGTGAGTTGAGACCGGCATCAGGGTGACGCACGGTTGCAGTCAGCAAATAGGCACCATGCTGTGCATCTGCCGGCAGCCATTCGCTCAGATCGACAACGCTGTCGACCGTCTGGTTGGGCAGAACGACAGGAATCACTTCACGTGTGGCGACGTGCCCCAGCAGATTTTCTGCCGCGTCAGCTTCGGTGGTCCAGTGCCAGGAGCCACGGCGATCATCGGCCCGTACAAAATGCGCCAGATTCTGCGGACGCAGACGATCCACCCGCAGCTCAACTTTCGGCACATTGACTGAGCGAAGGTTCAGACGCAACTGCCGGGCCGAGGTGAGATGCCGCCCGCTGTCGGGAAATGCCAGTGAAGCCGGCCGGTCGCCGAAAACGACACGGCGCACAACCGCCTCGCTCAGTCGCAACGGTGCGGCATTGCCCAGATCCTGAGATGGCATCCCGGCTTCGAGCTTGAAGGTGTAAGGCACTCCCGGAACAAAGGGCGCGGTGACATCTACCCGACTCTGCCACCAGGTGTGGGTGTGGGAGACGTGGAATTTGACCGCCGGTGAAATGCTTAGATGTCGCCGCACATCTTCCGGCTGGATAGCGCGGTTGAAGGTCAGACGCAGCACCGGGTCGCCAAATCCGGGCGTGTGGGTGTTGCTCTCGGTCAATTCGAGGTCAGGCAGCAATGTCAGTTCGCCGACCTGATCCTCTTCCGGTGGCAGCGGTCCCTCCTGTGAACGCAGTGTATCCGCTGCAAGCCTGACAGTCAGACGGTTCATGCGTCGAGCATCGGCATCCACTTCCAGCAGACGGGTTTTTTCATCGCTTGCGTCGCCCGGCAGCAAACGCGCCACCAGCCGCTCCCCGACCGGAGTAGTCACGGTCAAAGATTGTGCCAGCGAATCGCTCTCAGGTGCCTGACTGAACCTCAGCCACAGACGACGTCCCGCACGTCCTTCCAGCGGTCCCTCCTCGCCCACCTTCAGCAGGCGCAGACGTGGCGTGGAGATACGATAAACATCGCCAGCCAGCCGTACACGCCGGCCTTCACGCGTCCGCAGATCCTGCTGAAACTGAACCTCGAGGCTGTTGGAGCCGGGCCAGTCATCCGACGGCTGAAAGTGCAGTTGATCCTCGGCTCTCCAGACAAAACTTCCGGGGAACGCCGGTTCCAGCGTCGCCGGTGCAGCGGCAAGCTTCTCACCGACAGCATCTGGTGCACACATCGGATGCGAAAAGTACCAGACCAGCGGAGCCTGGCCCGCAATCTCGTCCTGTTCCTGAAAAGTGCTGCTCGCAAGAGTCGGTGCCTCAGTCTGGCGTGTCTGACACGCACGTTGCATCAGGAGTGCCGCCCATCCCAGGATGTTAACCAGCAGAAAGATTGAAGTCAGCTTCAGTCGGGGAAACTTTTTAACTTGGGAAGGGGACTTTTTTTGATCCATTGCTTACTCCTGTGCAGGATAGCCTCATACTGTGGGAGGTTTATAGCCCCTGCGCAACCTGGCGACATTGCGTTTTGTGAGGCGAATCTTTGTGTCAGCCATGGTAACATGAAAGCGGGTCACTAACCACCCAAAACTGCGAGAGTTACCACTTTTCTTTTTCTGAAATATGCACTTTTCTTTGCTCTTGCGGCTCATGGGGACATTCGCCCTCCATTTTTAGTTTTGGACATTCGCCCCATCTTAAATATCAAGCGTCGGGCAAACATTTTTGGAGGGTGAGTGTCCTCACGAACCGCAATAGCAAGGACTTGTACATGAACGAGCAGAATCTTCTGCAGTTTTTGGGCAACCACTCTTTTTTTGACCTCGCTGGGTTGTTTGTGGCATACTCGTCAGACCAAGGAGGTTCAGATGGATTGGCGAGTCGAACTCAACGGTTTGCTGGGGCCGCGCACCCGTACGACCCGCGCGGAGCGCGAAGACGCAATGTTTCAGGATTTTCTGCGAGAAGTGGTTCATCCCGCTTTTTCGCAAATCAGTGAAGAACTGTCGAAATACGAACGTGAAACTTCGATCCGCACCACCACAGCTTCAACCTCCCTCAATGTCCGCTGCGAGGGCGAAGAGGAGTTTTCCTTCCGCGTGCTGCGCCGCTCACTCCCCACCATGACCGTCC
>CAZMGQ010000447.1:0-2198 GCA_964565855.1 uncultured Lentisphaerales bacterium
GATCACCGAAGACTACGGCCCTCCGCGTACCTACGGGCTGGATATCACCTACCAGTATTGATCGCTTTCACCCTCTTCCAAGAGCACTCAACACCCGGCCAAGGCCGGGTGTTTTCGTTCCAGGCCGGCTGCTTTCCACGGTAACTTCTCCGCTGGTATACATGTTGACAAGCATGTAATATTGGTTCGCCGTTAAAATACTTACTCCTGACAAGTTTTATCGGTCAGCGGCCATCAAGCGGTCGTATAGACAACGAAAAAAGCTGAGAGCGAGCCCAACCAAGGCCCGCCGACGACGCATACGAGAGGGTAACATGATGAAGTTCCGTAAATTTGCACCCCGCCCGCTGGCTGTGGCTCTGTCGCCACTCGTGATGGCAGCTGGCCTTGGCGCGCAGGCCCAGGTAGGTGGTCTTGAAGAAGTTATCGTAACTGCCCAGAAGCGCGCAGAGAGCTCCCAGGAGACCCCGCTGTCCATTACCGCCCTGACGGCGACCTCTCTCGAGCAGCGCGGCATTACCAGTACCGCCAATCTGATCGGTGAGTTGCCTGGCGTGAATGGCTTCAACGCACCCGGCGCGCGCGGTGCCACCAGCCTGAGCATGCGGGGCTTTGGGGGCGGCAATCCCTCCAACCTGTCCCTGGATCCCGCGGTAGGGGTTTACCTGGATGGCGTTTACGTTGGCAAGCTGGCCGGCTCAGGCATGGATGTGGCAGAGCTTGAGCGTGTTGAAGTGCTGCGCGGACCACAGGGCACCCTGTATGGTCGCAACTCCACTGCCGGTGCGGTGAACTTCATCTCCAAAAAACCGATTGGAGAATTTGCCTTCCGAGTGAAAGGCACGCTTGGCAACTACGACGAGCGTGGCCTCAAGGCCAATCTGGATCTGCCCTCCATCGGTGAGGTAGGTGAAGGTGCCGGCCGACTGTCGGCCGCCTTCGGCTACCAGAACCGCGAGCGCGACCCGTTGTACAAGAGCAGCGCAGGCCACAAGGGCTACGATAGTATCGATCGCGAAGCCTATCGCCTCTCGCTGATGTGGGAGCTGAACGACAGCTTCACTGCGGATTACACCTATGACTACAGCGATCTCGATGAAGCCAGCCAGCTGAATCAGGTCACCGGCTTCACCCCCCTTGATGCCGCAGGCAATGTCAGCCGTGTTGCGGCCATGCAGGGCCTGCTGCAGCAGGCACAGGGCTGGGCTGCCATTCCGGGGAGTGACCCGCGCATCGCCCAGCGCTGGATTCCCTCGCTGCAGAAAACCATTGCAACCTACCAGGGCCTGGATGCCGCCGGTGAATCCCGCCGCAAGCGTGGCGCCTCGGATTTCAGCCCGATTGCCGTCAACGAGGTGGACGGGCATGCCATGACCCTGGGCTGGGAAGCCGGAGAGTTGGGCTTCCTGGGTGATGTGTCCTTCAAGTCCATCACGGCCTATCGCGAACTGGAAACCTATGTCTATGGTGACCTGGAAGACATCGACAGCCGTCTGGATGCCAGCGGCGTTGGTGCCTACTCGGATCTGGTGCACCTGACACTTGGGCAACTCTATGGACCCAGCTCCGGATTTGCCTACCCCTTTGTCGATGGCCTGTGGAACGGCATCGACAGCCTGGGCGCCTTCCACAGCCGTCAGGACACGGCGAGCCAGTACGACCAGTTCTCCCAGGAAGTGCACATGGTGGGCACAACCGATCGTCTGGAGTATGTGCTGGGCCTGTACTACTTCGAGGATGAAGCAGAATACGAGCGTAACGCTGTCTTCGCTGCGCCGCTGAACGGAGCCGGCTCCCAGTACTACAACACGACCACCGAGGCGATGGCGGTATTCGGCCAGACCACCTGGCGTCCCGAAGGCTTCGATGAGCGCCTGGCCCTCACACTGGGCCTGCGCTACACCGAAGAAACCAAGGACATCGACTATCGCTATTCCGAAGTCGTGGGCCCCTTCGGCGTGACACCGGCCCGCGCAGTGTCACGTGACGAGAACTTCTACAACCTGAGCGGCAACTTCACGATTGCCTACAACTTTACCGATGACCTGAACGGCTTCCTGCGTTATGCCACCGGTTACCGCAGCGGTGGTTTCAACGGCGAGATCTTTGACAACGCCTTCGACGAGGAAACCATCGAACAGTGGGAGCTTGGCATCAAGAGCGACTGGTTGGACGGCACGTTGTTGTTCAACGCCACC
>CAZMGQ010000448.1:0-2185 GCA_964565855.1 uncultured Lentisphaerales bacterium
GATCTGGAGGAGGGACGGCGCCAGAGTGCCGCACTGGCCAATGTAGCCGAAATCAACCTGGCCGACAGTCGCTTCAACGCCGATGAGCTGCTGGAGATGGGGTACGACCGGGCGGAGGTGCTGCCGCTCATGGTGGATCTGGATGGGCAGCATCGCAAGGTGGATCAGACCTATCTGGAGCGTTTCAACGACGGCCTCACCAACATCCTTTTTGTCGGACGGGTGGTGCCCAACAAGCGGCACGATGAGCTGCTGCGGGTATTTCACGATTTTCAGCATACGGTGGAGCCACAATCGCGGCTGATCATTGCCGGTTCCTACCGTGGGACCGAGGCCTATCATACGCTGCTGCTGGGGATTGTCCGCGAGCTGGAGTTGCAGCAGGTTGTCTTTACCCAGGCCCTGACGCAGCCGCAGCTCAACGCCTGCTTCCGCAGCGCATCGGCGTTTCTCTGCATGAGCGAGCATGAGGGGTTCTGTGTGCCGCTGCTCGAAGCCATGCATCACGACCTGCCGGTGGTGGCTGTGGCGGCGGCGGCGGTGCCAGAGACGCTGGACGGTGCGGGTATTCTGTTTGAAGAGCGGGATCACGCTCTGATTGCGGAAAGTCTGGGCCGTGTGGTGCAGGATCAGGATCTGCGGCGGGGAGTGTTGGCAAAGCAGCAGGCACGGCTGGCCCATTACCGTCAGCGGGATCTGGGTCAGGAGCTGCGTCAGGCCCTGGCACCGGTGTTGAGCTGATGCGGGCTGTGCAGACGGATAGTTAAAGAAGGAGCCATGAGGGAGAGGGGAACAGCCTGGATACTGGGGGCTGGCAGCAGCGGCATGGCAGCGGCGCGGCTGTTGCGGCAGCACGGCTGGTCGCTCAAATTGCTGGATCAGTGTCCGGAAAGCGAGCTGGGAGCCAGGGCGACTGAGCTGCGCGAGCTGGGAGTTGAGGTTCTGTGCGGTGCCGGGGAGCTGCCTGCCGGTCATCCCGATTACGTGATCGTGAGCCCCGGCGTGCCGCTGACTTCCCCCTGGCTGGTCGAGGCGCAGCGGCGTGGTTTGCGTCTGATGTCGGAGCTGGAGCTGGGGGCACGTTTTCTGGCCTGTCCTTATATCGCCGTCACCGGCAGCAAGGGCAAGAGCACGCTCGTCAAGTTGCTGGCCGATACCCTCAATCGCGCCGGTTTGCGTGCTGCGGCTGGCGGCAACTATGGTGTGCCCGCCTCGACCCTGGCTCTCGCCGGGGACCTCGACTGGGCGGTGCTGGAATGCAGCTCCTTCCAGCTCGAAACTGCAACCGGACTCAAACCGCGAATTGCCATCATGCTCAATTTTTCGCCCGATCATCTCGACCGGCACGGAACGATGGCAGAGTACCGTGACCTCAAGCTGCGTTTGCCTGCAAACCAGACGGATGACGATCTGACTCTGGTTACGGATCACTCCGACCCCTGGGGGTTCCGGCAGGAGGCACAGGCTGCCAGCCGGGGCAGGGTGGAACTTTTTGGCAGAGAATCGACTTCTGAATGGCTGTATCGGGCCGGAGGCGTTTACTGCCGGAGCAGACCCTCGCTAGCGGTGACTGGTCTGGAAGGTTCCCCGTTCGACAATGCAGTGATGGGGCCGGGTCTGGCGGCGGCCGTCGCAACTCTGACACATATCGGCCTTTCGCCCGGCAGGGTGGCGGAGGGAATCAAGAACTTTGTTCCACTGCCGCATCGGTTGCAGGAAATCGCCCGGGTGGGCGGTGTCCGCTTTGTCAACGACTCCAAGGCCACGAGTTTTGCGGCTCAAGCAGCGGCATTGCAGATCATTAAAGGACCCAAGTTGCTGATTGCCGGCGGGGTGTTGAAGGGGGAGAATGCGGGCGATGCAAAAGAATTGCTGACAGCAGGGGTCAAAAAGGTTTATCTTATTGGCCAAAGCAGCGAGGTGCTGGCGGCTGCATGGTCGCGGCACCTTGAGGTCGAGCTTTGCGGCAGTCTGGAAAGGGCTGTGACACTGGCCGGCGACGAAGCTGTTGCCGGTGACGTGGTATTGCTGTCACCAGGTGCCGGGAGCTTCGACCAGTTTCTTGATTTTGCAGATCGTGGCGACCAGTTTGCCGCATTGGTAAAAAAGTTGATAAAAGAGCGTCAGTTGACGCAGGAGAAAAAACAATGAAAAAATCATGGACGATCGGATCGGTTGTAGTTGG
>CAZMGQ010000449.1:0-2182 GCA_964565855.1 uncultured Lentisphaerales bacterium
GGGCTGGCGCGCAAATCCGTGCCATGACGGACACGGGTGCAACACTGGGATTTTCGGGCGCACCGATGGTGTATCCACAGACGGCGACGTTGACGCTTGGCGCCTCCGACGCACCGGAAAACAGCGTGTTGCGACGTATCAACCACGGGGTGCTCAATCTTGAGTCAACGACACTTGGAGGCTCGGCTCGTATCTTCGTTAATGGCGGAGTTGCCACAGCCGGAGGCAAGACCAGCCTGCCCATTACGTCGCGACAGCAATTCGTCACGTACGATGACTTGATTGGCTTCACCAATGCGCTAGAGACCGTGGGTTTCGCTGGCGGTGCCAACAGCATCGCTACCGTCACCAGCAACACGACGCTCTCTGAAAATGCCACCGTCAGTGCACTGCGAGTGGTGGTGGACACCAATAACCGTGGCGTAACCCTGACTCTGGCGGATGGGGTAACATTGACTGTCGGCGATGGTGTCAATCCCGCCTGTGTGATGCTCACCTATGACAACAATTTCAGATATGGCTCGATTGCCGGGGCAGGCATGCTGAACTTCGGTACATCAGAAGGCATCATTCTCTATGGCGGACTGAGCACTGACAACTCAAAATGGCCTACCATTTCGAGCGTGATTGCAGGCTCCGGCGGGCTGACATACACATCCCTGTCGGAAAGGGGAAGGATTCTCATAGCGCGAAATTCCTCCTACACGGGCACGACGCGCATTGTCAATGGAACCGTTGCAGTCAATGACAATACAATCACGCGCGCATTCAGCGACGACGACATTACAATCTACGGAACCGACATCATCGGAGGACAACTCCAGTTCGGTAGCTTCACGGGAACGATCACGAATACACTGCACGTCAGCGGTGTCGGCTCAGCCATGCAGTGGCGCAGTACCTACAGCAAACCGACCGGAGCGATCACATTTACACGGTCGGGCGGCACCTGCTCCGGCCCCGTCATTCTGGATGGCGACACCCGCTTCAGTGCGCCCGGCAGTACAGATAACCATGGACTCATCAGCGGCTCGATCTCGGGAGACTACGGCATTGAGATCGGCTATGCCTCACCTGGCGGAAGCGAGCAGTTCGGCATTGTGAGCTTCAGCGGTGAGAACACCTACACCGGTCCGACGCAGATCCACAGCGGCACGCTCGAAATCCTGACTGCCGACTCCCTGGCACCCGGCCCCATCACCGTCGATGGCGACCTCGTCTTCGACTTCCCCGGCAACATGATGTTCGACAACGTCATCACCGGCGAAGGCCGCATCATCCAGCGCGGCGGCGGGCGCATCCGCCTGACCGATGCCGATGGTTTCACCGGCACGATCGTCGAGGAATCGGGCACGATCGTCCTCGGCAAGCCCGGCGGCACGATAATCGTTATTCGCTAATTTTTCAGCACAGCTCAGGCAGTAACATGAGAAAAAACACCCTTTCCGTTGCGCTCTGCGCAATGGCCATCGGAGCATGCACACTCGTATCAGAAACAATCCTGTCGATCAACTTCGATGCAAAGACGGATACCCGGGGATCCGGTGCCATCATCGAAGTTCAGACCGACGGCAAACCGGCGCTGCTTTTCGGCGACAGCTACAAGCCACAGTCGTTGATGTACTTCTGGCTGACAAAGGAGCAATGTGCCGGCAAGAGGCTGCGCTTCTCGATCATGGCCAAGGGCATCGGACTTTCCCGCAATTTCATCTTCGGACTTCAGGCGAAAAAAGACGGCCAGACGATCTGGCCCGGCGGTGCCGGCGCCAGTGGCAGCTTCGACTGGAAACCGTTTGCCTTCGAAGCCGATTTCTCAAAGATCGGCATTGATTCCGCAGCCATTCGCATCGGATTACAGAACACGCAAGGTCAGGTGCTCTTCCGCGATCTCAAGGTCGAGGTAGTTGCTCCAGATAAAAAAACGGCTCTGCCGGCGAGCGGCAACCCGTCCGGTTATGCCGGACGTTTTGGCAGTGTTGACTTCTCTCCCAATCGTTTTCATGTGCCCGATTTCAATGCCTCGCGCAACCTGATCCAAAATCCGTCGTTTGAAAACGGCATGGATTTCTGGACGCCGACCGGATACAGCGGTGTTAACCTGGCCATGCGTCCCGACGGGGCTCCGCTCATCGCCCTCGACAGCACGACCGCCTTCGACGGCCGCTATTCGCTGCGTCAGGAG
>CAZMGQ010000450.1:0-2181 GCA_964565855.1 uncultured Lentisphaerales bacterium
GATTCTGGTCGGGGGTAAGGTAGAGAGTGCTCATTTTTCAATCGTCCTGATAGACCTCGATGTCGATCTCGGTATCGAGCGGCAGGTAAAGCGGCAGGCGGCGGCGGGCCAGACGATCGAGGTTGCGCGGGCGTCCGATCGAGTCTTCGAGGGCGCGGCGGATAGCCTCCACCGGGTGCCGCTCGAACATCGGGGCCAGATTGCGGATATCGGCGTCCAGTTTGGGGATGGTGATCTTGTAGCTCATGGCCAGGCCGTCGAGATACTTCTGAAAGTCGAGGTCGCAGCGCAGATCCATCCGGCGGACCCGGGCCGTGGTGCGGGCATCAAACCAGTTTTCTTCAAACTTGAAACGGACCTGACCCGTGGCATGGCCCTCGATCCGGCGGAAGGTTACAGCGCGGGACAGCTCCCGCTCCTCCAGTTTTGATTTGAGCGAGACGGTATCGAAGCGCAGGGATAGAATAGTGTTGTAATGGCCGAGGGCGTAGCGGCGGGTTTTTTCGCGGTGGGCAAAGGAGCCCTCGTATTGGAGAGCTTCGTTGACCATGCCGGAGGGCAGACGTACAAAGAGGTGGGGTGCGGGTGTATCGGGGCGGATGCGTATTACCAACGGCAGCCAGACGGGCTCGACCTCATCGCTCAACTGGAGGCGGACGGAGCCGTCGAGAGTCAGCCAGCGTGGAATCGTACGGGGTGGAACGAGCCAGGTCCGCCAGCCGAGCATTTCCTTGAGCATCCGGTTGATGCGTGGAGCACTGATACGGACTACCATACCCATATCCGGTTCCGGCACGAGGCTGTCGCCGACAGAGGCAATCCGGAAGCTGCGTCCTTCGCGCGGCATGAATTTGAATGCAAGTGTGCGCAAGGTCCAGCCAGCCGGTCCGCCCGCCCAGAGCCAGACCAGCAGGAGGACAATGGCGCGACGGCGCCACCTGGCAGCACGGCTGGTCTGCCGGACAGTGTTGGCATCTGATCTGGTATGTATGGAATAACCCTGCATTGCTTGAGCTGAACCTCTTTGCGGCAGTCGGGCCGCAGGACAGGCAGAGCGTAATATGCGCTCCTTCTTCTCATATAACCAATCTAAACAGGGGCCGTCATGGAGTCAAGTTGCGGCTGGGGTATGGCGCGACCGCCGGGCGCGGCCTAACGGCCTGGCCCCGGAAAGCTGATGGCAAGTCCCGTGTGGAATCGTGAACGGGAATGTGGACGAGTAGGGGGCCGGGAGATCGTCCGCTTTACAGAATTGCTGTGATGGGCGATAATCAGGGCTCTTCATCGACAGTCCGGTTGAGGACGTCGTTACTCCGAGACCACTCCAGCCAGAAGCGGCCTATGAGCAACCCCAAGCTGCATTATACCATCCGTCCGGCCAACTACACCGATGCCAGGGAAATTTACTACCTGATCCGGCAGAACTCCGATAATCTTGTGCCACGTTCGTTGAGTGATGTGGTCATGAATATCGACCGTTTTCTGGTGGCGGTGCAGGATGATGGCACAGTCATCGGGGCGGCGGGATATTCGGCCCTGCCGGAGATCGGTGATCCGCTGCGGACTTCGATTGAGATCCAGTCGGTTTGTGTCGATCAGTCGCTGCGGCGTCAGGGTATCGGCCGTGCCCTGGTGGTGGCCCAACTGAAGCGTGTGCGTCACTTTCAGCCTGCACAGATAGTGGTGCTGACCTTCACGCCACCCTTCTTTGCCGGCATTGGTTTCCGCGAGGTGCCCAAGGCTTCGCTGATGCACAAGCTCTACATGGGCTGCATCAACTGCACCAAGCATGAGTCGCCTTTCACCTGTCCCGAAGTGGCGATGGTGCTAGACGCGGCTGATATTGCCGCGGTTGTGGCGGCAGATTGAGTCTTAAAAGCCAGGTGCAGACGTACGTAGCTCAGCGATAGCGGTTCCAGGGTGCCCGATAGAGGCGTTGGCGCAGGCGCCAGGCATAGAGTGCTCCCACCAGCAGGCCCACGAGGTGTGCCAGGTAGGCGACATTGCCACGGCCGAAGGCCAGATCAATCACGTTGGCAACTGCCAGCCAGATCGCCAGGGTACGTGCCGAAAGTGTGATCGGAAAGGGCAGGATCAACATGAAACGGTCGCGTGGTCGCAGCACGGCAAAGGCCCCCACCAGCCCCAGCACGCCACCCGATGCACCTACACAGGGCACGG
>CAZMGQ010000451.1:0-2171 GCA_964565855.1 uncultured Lentisphaerales bacterium
AATCGTCGACCTTGACGCGCACTTTTTCCAGGGCCTCGAAGGCACCGACGGTAGCATCGCCGAGGACCAGGATCGTCGGGTCCTTCTCACCAGCGGCAACCCATTCCAGGTGGGCATCGACGGCGGAGAAAAAGGCATCAGTTTTGTCCTGATCAATACCGGGTTTGCCGCTGCGGTCGGTTTCCGAGCCGAAGGACGCGATAATTTCTTCGATCGTCTCTCTGACTGTGACAGCTTCGTGGGCATCGGGGGTGATGATGCCATCGCCGTTGAAACTGGTCTGGGCAAAGATGGCGGCTGTATCGCTGACATCGGCCAGCGTAATCGAATCGGAATCGCCTTTGCCCAGGTTTTTGAGCGTCCGCCGGGCATTCGCCAGCAGAGCCTTGCCTTCTTCGGTCTGGTCGTTGAGCGAGCTCAACCTGACTGTATCGGAACCTTCCAGCAAACAGTCGAGGCTGACGAGCCGCGGCTTGAGCCACTCGATAGCGTTGAGGACTTCCGGCACACGTACGCGTTTGTCGTTGTCGGTATCGAGCATCTCCAACGTCTTGCTGTCGAAGCGGATGCTGTGGGTCGGACAGCTCAGGGCCGTCCAGAGCTTCTGATCGAGAGACTTCAGATTGGCGATGTCTTCGCCGGTACGGATCAGAACCTGGTCGAAACCGCTGCTTCGGAAAAAGCGCCAGACATGGCGTGAACTATTGGCTTTATCTCGCATGATGTTTGCTAACGTTGTGGTATTGTGATCAGAAATGTGCAGGCTTTCAGGGGGATTATTTGTCGTCTAGTGCGGCACAACCGGGCAGGACTTTGCCTTCGAGAAATTCTAGCGAGGCACCGCCACCGGTTGAGATATGCGACATTTCAGGTGCCAGACCGGACTGGTTGACTGCTGCCACCGAGTCGCCGCCACCGATGATGGAGATTCCGCCAGCGGGCTTGACCTTGGCGACAGCTTCGCAGACGGCCATCGTTCCCCGGGCGAAATTCGACATTTCGAAGCAGCCCATCGGGCCATTCCAGACGACAGTTTTGGCACCGGCGACAGCTTCGGCGTAGAGTCTGGCTGTCTCGGGTCCGATATCGAGCGCCATCCAGTCGGCCGGAATTTCGTTGCCGGTGGTCTGGATATTGGCATCGTTGCTGAAACCATCGGCCGCAATGTTGTCCACCGGCAGCAGCAACTCGACGCCGCGTTCTCCGGCCATGGACAGCATCTCGTTGGCATAGTCGAGCTGATCATTTTCGCAGAGCGACTTGCCGATATCGTGCCCCTGAGCTTTGAGGAAAGTGTAGGCCATGCCGCCACCGATGATCAGGGTATCGACTTTGGTCAGGAGATTGCGAACGACAGCCAGCTTGTCGGAGACTTTGGCACCACCGAGAATGGCCACAAACGGACGCTTGGGATTTTCAACTGCACTGCCGAGATATTCCAGCTCTTTTTCGAGCAGAAAACCGGCGACACAAGCACCGCCACGGGCTTTCATAAAGGGACAGATCGAGGCCGTCGAGGCATGGTCGCGGTGTGCGGTACCGAAGGCGTCGTTGACAAAAACATCGCCGTAGGAGGCCAGCTTTTCGGCCAGCTTCTGTTTGGCGGCTTTGAGCTCGGCCTTGAGGGCATCGTAGTCGGCGTCACTCATGCCTTCGGTCCGCTTGGCCTTGCCCTGTTCGGCGGCCGAGAAGCGGGTGTTTTCCAACATCAGAATTTCACCGGCTGGCAGAGTGGCGGCAGCATCGCCGGCATCGGCACAATCGGGAGCAAAGGCAATGCTTTTATTGAGAAGTTTTCCGAGATAATCGGCTACCGGCTTGAGGCTGAAATCGGCTTCGTAGCCTGTGCCTTTGGGACGGCCGAGGTGACTCATCAGGACGAGTGAGGCTCCCTGCTCCAGAATATAGCGGATGGATGGCAGGGCTGCCTGGACGCGCGTATCGTCGGCAATCACGCCGTTTTTAATAGGAACGTTGAAGTCAACACGCATGACAACGCGTTTGCCGGAGAGGGAAATGTCGCGGAGATTCTTTTTATTCATGGTTCTGGACGGAATTGCCGTGCTGGGTATGTGTGGGTACGGGTTGAAAAAGCAGAGGCGGGCCACAGGATGCTGCAACCCGCCCCTTGATATTGGTCGATTCCGACAAATGCGGCAACTATTTGTTTT
>CAZMGQ010000452.1:0-2171 GCA_964565855.1 uncultured Lentisphaerales bacterium
CTACTACCGCGCCGAAGCCCTGCGCCAGACCGGCGACGATGCCGCTGCGGCGCCGATTTTCGACCAGCAGTTGAAGGAGTTTCCCGCCGGACAACTGGCGGGCTATGCCAGGCTGGCACGTGGGGGGCAACTGGTTGCCAGTGACAAGGCCGCAGACTTCAAGCGTGGGATCGAGCTTTTCCGCGCCTGTGTCGACAATCCTCCGACACCCCGTTTGGGTGCTGAGGCTCTCTATCTGATGTCGCAGGCGCATTTTGCCTCTCGCGAATACAAGGTTGCTGCCGACCTCTATCGGGAGTTCATGCGACGTTATCCGGCTGATGAGCGTGTCGCCAAAGTGGCACTGCAGGCGGCCTGGGCTTACCACAATGCCGGACTTCACACCGATGCGATCGAATTGACCGGAACGCTCGGCAGTGCTGCAGGGGCCGAAGATGCTGCCGACTGGCTTTATCTGAAAGGCAGTTCGGAGTTTCAGCTCGCCCAGTATGAGCAGGCGGCGGCGACTTTTGCACAACTCGTCGAGCGGCATCCTGCGGCACGTTTCAGCGGTACGGCCTGGTATATGCGGGCCTTTGCACTGAGTCGTCTCGATGATCATGCCGGTGCGGTGGCGGCAGCGTTGCGTGTGGCTTCGGATGATCCTCAGCGGCGCGATGTCCTCTGGTTGCTGGGCGAGAGCTATGCCACGCTGAAGGATCATGACCATGCCGTACAGTATTACCGGCTGCTGGCGGTTGAGTTTCCGGCGGACGATCTGGCACCGCAGGCTCTGTATCGTCTGGCACACCTGCTGCAGGCACGCGAAGCCTGGCTTGCTGCCTCCCAGGGTTACCTGACTCTGGTCGAACGCTTTCCAAAACATGAGCTGAGCGCCAGGGCTTTGCTGGCCTCGGGCTACTGTCTTTCCAAAGGCAACCAGCCCGAGCAGGCCATCCGGGACTGGGAGCAGCTCTGTCAGAGTTTTCCTGAGAGTGATGGCATCGGCGAGGCGCTGTTCCGCAAGGGAGTCGAGGAGATCCGTCTGGCGCGTCACGACGATGCGCTGGCATCGCTCGATCGCCTGATGCGCACCATCAAGCCGGAGGATGAAAATTTTGCCGAAACCCAGTTCTGGCGGGCGACGCTCTTTTACCGTAAAAATGACCTGACTGAAGCTGAAAAGTGCGTACGGACAGTACTGAAACATAAGCCTTCCAAAGACCTGGAACGAGAAACCAGCTTTCTGCTGGGGCTGATTCTGCAGCAATCGGATCGGTTGCCCGAAGCGGCCGACACGTTGCAGAAACTGATCGACGACCCGCTTCAGACACGCTTTACCCCGGCCCAGCTCGCCTGGCTGGCCGAATATCAACAGAGTCGGGAGAACTTTACGGCTGCCGAAGCGGCCGCCCGGCGGCTGGTGGCACTGGCACCAGATGAAACCTGGAAACAGGCGGCCTGGACGCTGGTGGGACGGGCTGCGAGTGGCCGCAAAGATGCGGCGGCGGCCACAGAGGCTTTCGAGAAAGCAGTCGCCGGGGCGGGCAATACACGTTATGCCGCTGAGGCGCACCTACGGCTGGGCGAGCTGTACCTCGATGCTAAAGAGACTGCGACCTCCGCCACGCACTTCCGCAAGGCAGCCGAAATCGCCGCTGCACCGGAGCTGCAATCGATCCGCATCACGGCTCAGGCCGGATTGGGGCGTGCGATGCATCTGGACGGCGACCGCGACGGAGCGGCCCGCTACCTGTTGAGTGTCTGTCTGCTCTACAGCGACCAGGTGCTGCTGCCGCCACTTTTCGAGGAAACGATCAGGCTGCTGCGTCAGCTCGAACGAAACGAAGAGGCGGCGACACTAGAGCAGGATCTGCTGGAACAGTATCCCGAGAGTCCCGAGGCCAAACGCTTGCAGGACACGGCGGCAGAGGCGAAGGGAGCCGGATGAACAAACGTCTGTCATACCGTCTCTACTATCCGCCCGAGGGGCGGCACCGGCCGCTGGCCTTTGCGGCGATCGTCCTCTCGCTGCTGTTGCATGTGCTGCTTTATCTGACGGTCGGGACTCGTCCGATGGCAATCTTCGATCTGAGTGGACGGCAGGCGGCTGATGCACGTCGCCAGTCGCGTCGTACAGCCACACAGGTGGAGATGGTCGAGGTGCTGCAGCAGTACTTTGATGATCCCCT
>CAZMGQ010000453.1:0-2159 GCA_964565855.1 uncultured Lentisphaerales bacterium
ACTGGACTGAGATTTTCGAAGACCGTCTCCACGTCGATCAGGCCGACATGCAGGCTCTCTATCAGCAACTGGTCGATGCCGGTCTGGTTACCGTACGTTCCGGCAGTCGCTTCCGCAACGAAGAACTGCGGCACCCTTTTGTGAAATTCAACGGACGTATCGATCGCGAACGCATCATCCGTATCACGGACGACCGCCGACTCGTCCGTATCATCCAACGTGTTCTGACAAACTTTGAACAGACGGCGCTCCATGCGCGTCGTATTGAGGAGGGAAGATATTGAAAGTTGCCGATCTGCCCGAAGTTCACGCGATCCTGCAACGCGAGTTTGATAAACACCCCTCACCGGTGGTCGATTTCATGGCCGTGCAGGAGCGGGATCCTTTCAAGATTCTGGTCGCTACGATCCTCAGTGCCCGTACCAAAGACGAACTGACGACAGTCGTCGTCCGCGACCAGCTTTTTCCCGAGGTGGACTCGATTGAGGCACTGCGGAAGGTCTCGCTCGAAAGGCTGGAAAAACTGATCTACCCGGTCGGATTTTTCCGCACCAAAGCCAAGCACCTCAAGGAGCTGCCCGAGGCCCTCGACCGGCTTTATGGCGACGAGATCCCGCAGACGATTGAACAACTCTGCGAGCTGCCGGGTGTCGGTCGCAAAACTGCCAACCTGGTCGTGGCACTGGCCTTCAACAAGCCGGCAATCTGTGTCGATGTCCATGTTCACCGTATCTGCAACCGTTTCGGCCTCATCAAAACCAAAAACCCTCTGCAAACCGAAAAGGCGCTGCGCAAGATTCTGCCGCAGGAATACTGGATCGCCTGGAACGGCAATCTGGTTTCTTTCGGCCAACTGCGCTGTACCCCGCGCAACCCCCGCTGCGAAGACTGTCCCGTACGTCAGTGGTGCGACCGGGTCGGAGTGGACTGAACATACATGAAGAACAGCCTGCGACCACTTGCTCTCGAACAGGTACAGTTTGCCGATCCCTTCTGGGCGGGGCGACTCTGTACAAATCGCGAGGTAACGCTGCCGATCGAGCATGAGCTGCTGCAAAGGACAGGTCGTCTGAGTGCTTTTGAGCCGGATTGCGACAAGGTGCACGAATACTGGGACTCGGATGTCGCCAAGTGGATCGAGGCGGCCTCCTATTCACTGTCCACCAACCCCGATCCGGTGCTGCAAAGCCAGGTTGATAAAACCGTTGCAGCCTATATCGCCGCCCAGCTGCCAGATGGCTACCTCAACTCCTACTATCAGCGGGTCGGCCTCGCACAGCGCTGGACCAACCTGCGCATGATGCACGAACTCTACTGTGCCGGCCATCTGATCGAAGCCGCCGTCGCCCGCGCCGAACATTGCCAAAACGACGACCTGCTGCAGGCCCTTGCCCGTTATGCCGATCATATCGCCCGGGTCTTCGGTCGGGACGAAGGACAGAAGCGCGGCTACTCGGGGCATCCCGAAATCGAGCTGGCACTGATGCGACTCTACCGGACCACGGGCGAAGAACGCTTTCTCGAACTGGCCAGCTACTTTATCGATGAACGTGGGCGCCAACCATTCTATTTCGATCTCGAAGCCGCCGCACGTGGTGACACTCTGCCCGGAGCCTGTTCAATTTTTCAGGCTCACCTGCCGGTGCGCGAGCAGCAGGTGGCTGAAGGACACGCTGTCCGGGCCTGCTACCTCTATGCCGGCATGGCCGATGTGGCCGCGGCCACCGCTGATCGTGAACTGTGGGATGCCTGTTACAGGCTGTGGCACAACATCACCACCCGCCGCATGTATGTTACCGGCGGAGTAGGATCAACACAGATCGGTGAACAGTTCACGGTCGATTACGATCTTCCCAACGAAGACGGCTATGCCGAAACCTGTGCCGCGATCGGTCTCGTCTTTTTTGCGCAGCGTATGTTGCATGCCGACCTCGATTCGCGCTATGCCGATGTCATGGAACGGACTCTTTATAATGGAGTGGCATCCGGAGTTTCGCTGGATGGCCGCAAATTTTTCTATGCCAATCGTCTGGCTGTTTATCCGGAACTGCTGGATAAGATGGCTGGCACACCGCACAACTATCCCGCCTCGCGACAGGAGTGGTTCGACTGTTCCTGCTGCCCGCCCAACATCGCACAGCTCTATGCTTCGCTGGGGG
>CAZMGQ010000454.1:0-2157 GCA_964565855.1 uncultured Lentisphaerales bacterium
CCATAGCATACGGGTGTATCCTCGGCGGGATTGAAGTGTCTTCAATCAGGGCAGCAGCTTCCTCGTCCCGATCGGTCTTGAGATAAAGCTCAACCAGGGCACCATGTGCAAACAGGTACTCGGGGTGGTTGGCCACCAGTTCTTTCAATATTTCTTCGGACTCAGCATGCTCGTCGTTGTTTATCAGTGCGATAGCCAAATTGAAGCGCGCGGGGAAAAAGTTCGGCACCATCGCAACCAGGCGTCTGTTCATGGCTATCAACTCGGGCCAGCTTTTGCTGCGCGAATTGGATGCCTTGGCAGCCTGCACGTGTAATTCATGAGCCTCGCCACTCAGCTCCCCGCCATACGTGATTGAGGAGTCAAGTGCAGAACGCACAAAGCCAAGCTGCTTCCATTCGCCTCTCATAAAAACCGGACGCTCCCTGATCTCTTCCTGCGAAACCCCCGGTCGCTCCACCAACTCAAAGAAAGCTTTCTGTCGCAAACTGTCACTGCCAAAAGTGCCGAATGCTATTTTTTCGAGCAGTTTTGTGGCCTCATCGTGCTCACAGTGGCTCAATATCTCAATGATACTTCTTTCACTTTGTGTGATCCCGATACTGTTGACAATACTTTCTGCAAGGTCAACAGCCAACAGGCTGTCTGCGTGGGCCTGCGTCAGCTCCTGCGTCATTATCCCTAACATCTCATTGAGTTCAAAATAGTACCAGTCGCCATGGGCTGTGGCAGGCTCTTTGTTCTGACGCAACCATTGCAGGTAGAGACTGGCAAGTCCGGCTTTAATTCCTGTTCTGACACCGCTGAACAGTTTCTGTGCCTCGTCTGTTTTTCCCAGGTTGGCGGCCGCACAGCCTCCGTAAAACTTGATCGTGTCATGATTCAGGTCGGCATATTTTTCGGTCAGCTCGTACATGTCGGCATGCCTTTTGTAGAGACCCAAGACCTGGCACACTTTCGTGATTGCATCCGTACTGGGCATTTGCAGTTTCAGTGCAGTGTCAAGCTCGGCATTGCCGCTGACAAGGTCGTTATTAAAGCGATGAAAGTGCGCCATGTTGGCATGGCCGTACGGGTTGGGAGTTTCAGACAGTTCATTGCACTTCTGTTGCACCTCCGCTGCGCGTCCAAACTCACCGATCATAAACAGGCAGGACGCCAGATTGTTGCCTCCGGTCGGTAAATGCGGCACCAGCTCATTAGCCTTTTCAAAGTGTCTGATTGCCGACTTGGGCTCAACTTCAGATAAAAGGATGAGTCCTTCGACTATATGAGCTTCTATGCTCTCGTAGTCCTGCTTCTGCTTCGCCGTAGGATTGAACAGAAGGTTAAGCGACTGGTTTCCCTGTTGCAATACAACATTGCCACTCATTTTGAGCCTGAGGCTGCAACAGAACTTGAACTTCAGCCCGCTGCCGCAGAGACAGGGATCGTAGGGTCCGGTTTTTTTCACTTCTTTTTCACTTTCAATGATTACAGTTAAAACAATGGTTTAACAAACTTGTTCACAGCCTCACAGGGTGCGCGATGATGTCCGAATCCAGACGCGCATTTCGCCGTTCTGGCGGTTGTCCCAGAGGCAGTAGGGAATAGCGGTGAATTTGACTGTTTCAGACGATCTGTCTCTCTCGCTTATAGGTCGGTAAAGCTGATCCTGCCAGCCTTCCAGTGTCTCACGTCGGGCATCGCCCGTGATGACGACACAACCGCCCAGCATTTCCGATCGTGTCGCCTCCAGTTCTGAATCGGCGGGAATACGCAGGGCTGCGAGGTCGCTGCCATTATCGCATTCTTCGATACAGTACACCAGCGGGCCCCGTTGCAGGGCAATACAGCCAGCCGCCTGACGCACGGAAGGATGGGCGGCGAGTCGTTGAATCTCCATCGGGAAATTGAGCTCGATCCGGTCACCTGCATGCCATCGGCATCGGATGTGGAGATAGCCTTTTTCAACAGTTACCTGTCCGGTGGATAAGAGGGTGTTTTTCTCATGCCTGTTTTGCGTAATCAGGCTCGTTGTGTCGCCTCCCGCCGTCTGATGTTCGATCAGCTTTGCAGCAGGACTCTCGCACCAGCCGGGCAGTCGCAGAGCAAGGGTAAACTCGCTGCCGTCGGCGGGTGGTGCAACGCTGATCGCAATCCTGCCATCCCAGGGAT
>CAZMGQ010000455.1:0-2137 GCA_964565855.1 uncultured Lentisphaerales bacterium
TGATGAAGAGTGGATGCCCGTCTGGCAGGGTTCTGTCAGTGACAAGTTCAAGATCGAAGGCGAGGATGCGGCTCTTCCCGCCAACAAGGCCTTCGACGAAAACACTCTGCGTGTGACTGTCAAAGGCGGCTGGGGTGCAGTTGCAGTCTCGGAGTATCCCTCCGCTGATAACGACTATACCCTGAAAATGCAGATTGACGACCGTGACCCCGAAGGTGCCCACTGGTACAAGATCGCCATCGAATGGGATGACCAGGACTGAGAAGAAGCTGCTTCCAGTACTTTTATCAGGAGCCCTCCGGCCGTTTTGCGGTCGCAGGGCTCTTTGTGTACCCGCTCAAGCTGCGAGACCGTCGCAAAAAAACATTCCGCAATATATTCCCGGATGCGTACGAGTGACTTCGACTACAATCTGCCACCAGAGCTGATTGCCCAGGTACCGCTCGAAAAACGCACCGCCTCCCGGATGATGGTATTGCGTCGCGACGGCAGTTCCCCCGAACATAAACTTGTCAGCGATCTGCCGGCCTATCTCCGGCGGCACGATCTGCTGGTGCTCAACGACACACGAGTTTTCCCGGCCCGCATCTTCGGCCGGTGGCAGGATACTGCCGGACGTGTCGAACTGCTCTTGCTGGAACCGGCCGCCGCCCCCGCCGAATGGCTCACCCTCTACCGTGGCTCACGCCCTCCCCGCCCCGGCCTCGTCATGCAACTGGCGGAAGATCACCTGCAGGCCACGGTCCTGAACCGCGACGACGACGGTCATCTCACGATTCGTTTCCACGATATCAGCCGGCTCGATGCCACGCTGGATCGCTTCGGCGTCCCCCCCGTCCCTCCCTATATCTCCCGTACGTCAGACGACGAACGGGTCACGCTGGACCGCGAACGTTACCAGACGGTCTATGCCAATCAGCGCGGAGCCGTAGCCGCCCCGACCGCCGGGCTGCACTTCTCCCGCGAGTTGCTGGATCAACTCCGGGCCGCCGGCATCGACCAGACCTGCCTCACCCTGCATGTCGGTCCCGGCACCTTCAAGCCTGTCCAGGTCGAACAGATTGAAGACCACCGGATGGATCCCGAGCGCTACGAAATCTCATCTGTGAGTGCCGCCGCCATCAATGAAACCCGCCGCAAAGGCGGCCGCATCGTGGCCGTCGGCAGCACCTCCGTCCGTACACTCGAAACAGTCGGCGCAGCTCACGGCGGAACCGTCACCCCGGCTCACGGACGCAGCAGCCTCTTCATCCATCCACCCTACGATTTTCGCGTTGTCGATGTCATGCTTACAAACTTTCACCTGCCACGCTCCACCCTCCTCATGATGGTCTGTGCCTTTGCCGGTTACGAGCGTGTCATGGCCGCCTACGACGAAGCCGTCAAACAACAGTACCGCTTTTTCAGCTATGGCGACTGCATGTTGCTCCTCTGAATAAACAGCGCACTGGTCACCAACCACAAGGAATTTTCATGAGTTCAAAAATCCGCCTCGGTATCAGTTCCTGCCTCTATGGCAAAAAAGTCCGTTACGACGGCCACGACAAACTCGACACCTTTCTGCGCGACGAGCTGGGTCGCCGCGTCCGCTGGTTTCCCGTCTGTCCCGAAGTTGACTGTGGTCTGCCGGTACCGCGCGAACCGATGCGGCTTGAACAGATGCAGGTGGGGATCCGCCTGATGACCATTCAGACCCGTCGCGATCTGACAGCCCAGATGCAGGCCTGGATCAGAAAAGTCCTCGAAACTCTGGCCGATAAAAATCTCCGGGGATTTGTCTTCAAAAGCCGCTCGCCCAGCTCCGCCATGCGCGACGCCAATATCTTCACCCCCGAAGGCGAAATCACCGGTCAGCAGCCGGGCCTCTTCGCCGCCGCCTTCATGGAACGCTTCCCCCTCCTGCCGGTTGAAGACGAAATTGGACTGCGTGACCCCGAGCGTCGGGCGGTCTTTTTCGGCCGCATCTTTTCCGACTGACCGCAGCCCCCAAAACTCACTTATACCTTGCTGAAAACGCCGAATTTCAGTATTACATTCAGCAGGGAGTTTTTATGGGAACTGAAGCTAAATCAAGGCTGGGATTTGTCGGCATCATCATCGAGTCGCGCGAACTCAGCGCCAATATCGGCGAGATGGA
>CAZMGQ010000456.1:0-2123 GCA_964565855.1 uncultured Lentisphaerales bacterium
GCATAGCCTGCCGGGACCGCAGACTGAGGAGTCACTGTTGGTACTGCTGGAGCAGAGCTAGTCCTTCACATACCAGAATCGGTACCAGTAATCCTGTACCTTGTACGGGTAGCGATGGCTGCCCAGGCTGCCGTTATAGCGCGCCAATGCACGGCGTAAATCGCCTTTTTCCCTGTCCAGATAGTACTTCAGGATGGTACAGCCATAGCGCAGATTGGTTGCCAGGTCGATGAGGTTATCTTCCGTTCGTCCCAGCTCTGCCTTCCAGAAAGGCATCACCTGCATGATGCCCTGGGCACCAGCTCGGGATAGGGCGTAGCGGTCGAACAGGCTTTCCACGTGGATCACTGCTAGCACCAGATCCGGCTTGAGGTCGGCACGTTTTGCTTCGCGATGCACCAGCCGCAGAAAGTGCAGGCGTTCTTTCTCGTCGGGTATATAACGGCGCATCCGGGTGGACATGTCCAGCAGCCAGACCTGGGCATCGAAGGCATCGGCAAAACTGTCAGCCTGAGATACAGCTTGCATCAACAATGCTCGCAGTTCCGGGTCGACAGGCTGACTCTGGTTACTGGCCTGCACTCCGGCTGCGCAACACAGGGCGAGGCAGAACACTATCCATGTGTTACGCAGCATATCTGATCGTCCGTTGTGTGGCTGTGGTTACCGGCTGGTGATGCGCTGAATCAGGAATTCCAGCATCTCGGCTACCGGTACACTTTGGGCATCCTGGTCGCGGCGATACTTGTACTCCAGCTGTCCTTCGCCCAGCCCGCGCTCACTGATGACGACGCGGTGCGGAATACCGATCAGGTCCATGTCAGCAAACTTGACGCCGGGGCTGACTTTTTTGTCGCGGTCATCCAGTAACACCTCGATACCAGCCTGCTGGAGCCCGGTATACAGTTGTTCGGTCGCCTCGCGAACGGCCTCGGAGCTTTCCATTTTCATTGGCACCAGCGCGACTTGGAAGGGTGCTAGCGCGTCTGGCCAGCGGATGCCGCGATCGTCATGGTTCTGCTCGATAGCCGAAGCAACCACCCGGGAGACGCCAATCCCGTAGCAGCCCATCAAGAGTGTAGAAGTTTTGCCTTGCTCATTGAGGACCGTGCATTGCATGGCCTCACTGTACTTGCGACCCAGTTGGAAAATATGCCCGACCTCAATGCCGCGTTTGATCACCAGAGTGCCATCACCGTCAGGGCTGGCATCACCTTCCACTACGTTGCGCAGGTCAGCTACTTCATCAAACTGGGCATCACGTTCCCAGTTTACCCCGGTGAGGTGCTTGCCATCCTGGTTGGCGCCGCAGACAAAGTCAGTCAAGTGGGCCGCACTGTGGTCGGCGATAACCTTGATATTCAGACCGACCGGGCCAATGGAGCCGGGTTTACAATTCAGGGTCTGCTGGATCTGTGCTTCGCTGGCAAAGGTCAACGGAGCGTGGATGGCCGGGTGGTTCTCGGCCTTGATCTCGTTCAGCTCATGGTCGCCGCGCAGCACCAGTGCCACCAGCGGCTGGCGTTTGCCTTCTTCTGACGTACCCAATACGATCAGTGACTTGAGGGTCTGCTCGGCGGATACGCCGAGAAATTCGCTGACCGCTTCAATCGTCTGCTGATCAGGGGTGTCGACCGTCACCATCTGCTGTGCCGGAGCGGGGCGTTGACCCGGCGGCGGCATAGCAGTGGCCTTTTCCATGTTGGCAGCGTAGCGACCGGAGTTGGAGAACACGATGGCGTCCTCGCCGGACTCGGCCAGGACATGAAACTCATGGGAGCCTTCGCCCCCGATGGAGCCGTTGTCAGCTTCGACCGGACGAAACTCCAGACCCAGCCGGGTAAAAATATTGTTGTAAGCCTGATACATGCGATCGTAGGTTTCTTGCATCGACTGCTGGTCCAGGTGGAAGGAGTAGGCATCCTTCATGATGAATTCCCGAGCGCGCATCAGGCCGAAGCGCGGACGGATTTCGTCGCGGAATTTGGTCTGTATCTGGTACATGTTCAGCGGTAGCTGCTTATAGCTGCTGATTTCGTTGCGGGCCAGTTCGGTAATGACCTCTTCATGGGTTGGGCCGACACAAAAGTCACGATCATGTCGGTCTTTCAGGCGCAACAGCT
>CAZMGQ010000457.1:0-2120 GCA_964565855.1 uncultured Lentisphaerales bacterium
CGTCAGGCCAAGGGTTTGACGATGGAACGGGCGCGCTCGTTGACACGCAGCAACCGTCTTTACTTCGGCAACCTCATGCTGTCAGTCGGCATGGTAGACGGACTGGTAGCCGGCAGCATCGCCTCCACACCCGATATGCTGCGTGCGAGCTTCCACTGTGTCGGCACAGCCCCCGGCATCCGGCTGGGCAGCTCCTGCTTTGTGATGGATCTTGCCATCCCCTCCCCTGCCGGCGACACCGTGCTGCTCTTTGCTGACTGTGCCGTCAACCCCAATCCCGATGCCGACCAGTTGGTCGATATCGCTCAGGCCACCGTCCAGTCATACCGTTCGCTGGTCGGCGGCCGTCCGCGCGTGGCTTTTCTCAGCTTTTCCACCAAAGGCAGTGCCACCCACGAGTTTGTCTCCAAAATGCAACAGGCGACACAGTTCACCCTCGCCCGTTTCGGCACCCTCGGTATCGAAGCCGACGTGGATGGCGAGCTGCAGGCCGATGCCGCATTGGTGCCACGGGTGGCCTCCGCCAAAAGCCCCACCAGCCCCCTTGCCGGCCATGCCAATATCCTGATTTTTCCCGACCTCCAGGCCGGCAACATCGCCTACAAGCTCACCGAGCGTCTGGCCGGTGCCAAGGCCTACGGCCCGATCCTGCAGGGGCTGGCCAAGCCGGTCAACGACCTCTCGCGCGGCTGTACCGCCGAGGATATCTACGGAGTTTCCATCATCACCATCTGTCAGGGACTGGGATCATGATCCGCACACCAGATAATATGCGCAGCGAAGACCGTCACCAGATGCGCGACGGCCAGGGCACCACTACCATTCAGCACCTCTTCGAGCCGCGCGAATTCGGTCCCGGAGCCAATGTACGCCTCTGTGCCAGGCTCACTCTGCCACCCGGTGCTTCGATCGGGTCGCACGATCATGTCAACGAAGACGAGGTCTATGTAATCCTGACCGGCAGCGGCGAACTCGACGACGGCCAGAGCCGCACGATTGTCAGTGCCGGCGACGCAATTCTCACCGGTCGCGGCGAATCTCATGCCATCGCCAACATCGGCGATACCCCGCTGGAGTTGCTGGCCTTTATTGTGCTATACTCCTGATTTTATTCTGCACTTTTTCTTTTAAACAAGTCTGCTACAACAGTCCAAGGAGCTTCAAATGACCATTACAGATCTTGCCCGGATGGCAGGCCGCTTTTACCCGGCCCGGCGCCGTACACAGAACATCTCCGGCGGTGCTGCCCCGATTCAGGCCACCAACTTCAGCATGGGTATGGTAACGCTCGATCCGCGCGGAGGCCAGGTGCCGTGGCACAACCAGGACCAGGAAGAAGTCTATTTCATCGTCGAGGGTGTCGGCGAGATGTGCCTGGGCGAGGAAGTTTCCGAGCTGCGTGCCGGTATGGCCGTTTACATTCCGCCGGGAGTCTTCCACCAGCTCAGCAACAAGGGCGACTCCCCCCTGCGCATGATCTACGTTTACGGTCCGGCCGGCGATGTGGCACACTGGCGTCAGGAACTCGACGGCACCCTCCCCAAACAGGGTATCGAGGCCCCTCCCCTGCCCGAGGGTGCGCAGTATCCGCAGCATACCGACAAACCTGTCGAGTAAAGGCACCCCCACCCCTCCACAACAACCCCTTAACTTTCTGGAATCCATAGTATGAGCAATCCCAAAATTCACACCGTCGGTATCATCATGAACGGCGTCACCGGACGCATGGGCACCAACCAGCACCTGTTGCGCTCCATCGTACCTTTCATCCAGCAGGGCGGCATCGCCGTTTCTCCGACCGAGTTCATCGTCCCCAAACCCATTCTGGTCGGACGCAACCCGGTCAAACTTGCAAAGCTGGCCGAAACCTGCGGACTCGAGAATGTCCCCTGGTCAACCGACCTCGATTCCCTGCTGGCCGATCCGGCCTACCCGGTCTATTTCGACGCCCAGGGCACCACCCTGCGGGTTAATTGGGTAAAAAAGCCATCGCGGCCGGCAAACATGTCTATTGCGAAAAACCGACTGCCGTCACGGCTGCCGAAGCGCTTGAGTTGGCACGTCTGGCCAGGGCCGCAGGCGTCAAAAACGGCGTGGTCCAGGACAAGCTCTGGCTGCCC
>CAZMGQ010000458.1:0-2109 GCA_964565855.1 uncultured Lentisphaerales bacterium
CAATACAGTCCGTAATGCCATTGTAGGCATAGTGGCGCCGCGATTCGGACAGACTGCCGATACAGTTGACGATCGCCATGAGCGGTTCGGCGATTTCGACAGCACGGCCCAGCAGTTCACCGAGCGCTGTGGCGGTTTCGGCACCACCGGGCGGACAGCGATTGAGCGGCACTTCACGCTCGATAATCGCCTTGGCATAGTCGGCACAGCCGGCATAGCCGCAGGCGCCGCAGTTGATCCCCGGCAGGGTGTCAGTCACTGCCGCCACCTGCTCGTTTTCCGCAACACCGAACTTCCTGGCAATCAGTGCCAGTGTCGCACCGCAGACAACCCCGATGCCCCCCAGCATACCCGCTGTCTTGACTACACTCAGCATGTCCACCATGTTATTTGACCAATCCGCTGAAACCCATGAAAGCCAGGCTCAGAAGGCCTGCCGTAACGAGCGCGATTGCCACGCCGCGAAAGGCGGCGGGCGGATCGGCACGATCGATCTTCTCACGCAACCCGGCAAACAGCAGCAGCGCAAAGCCGAAGCCGACAGCCGCCGCAAAACCGAAGACCACCGCCTTGCCGAAGCCATAGCCGAACTGGGTGTTGAGCAGTGCCACCCCCAGCACGGCACAGTTGGTGGTGATCAGCGGCAGATAAATGCCCAGCGCCGCATGCAGTCCCGGCGTCAACTTTTTCATGACGATGTCGAGCACCTGCACAAAGGCGGCAATCACCAGAATAAAGGCGATTGTCAGGAGATATTCCAGACCGTAGGGCTGCAGTATCTTGTGCTCGACAAACCAGGTCACGGCCGAAGCGGCTGTCATCACAAAGACAACCGCGCCCGCCATTCCCATGGCAGTCGTGACACGCTTGGAAACCCCCAGGAAGGGGCAGATTCCGAGGAAACGCGAAAGTACAAAGTTATTTACAAAAACCGCGCCGACAATCAGCAGGATGTATTCCATGCATACTCCGTGGCAAAAGAACCAGCCTCCACTCTACCCTCAATAGGGTGAAAATGGCAACCCTGGAACTGTAATCTTGCAAAGGTCATGCCAGATCATGTCGGGAGAGGCAAGTGTCACCTTGCCCGAGGACGACGTGACAGTCGTCCCTCCCGTGGCATTGTCCCGACTCTGCCACAAACCAATTTTGCGCGATATCTTGATTGCCAGATTACAGGCCGTTTATGATCAATGTCTCCAGCTTGTGCTTGGGGGCATGGTGGACATCATCATCCGCCCGGTAGTAATCGACGTTGAAATCGACGGCATCTTCCACCACAGCCTTTTCCGAGGGTTTGCCGAGCGCCACGGCATACAGAATCTTGAATGACTCCGGAATGCCGAGTGCCGCCCGGATCTCGTCCCGTCCGATCGACCCGATGATACAGCCGCCGTAGCCTTTTTCGGCTGCACCCAGCAGCAGTGTTTGCATGGCGATACCTGCATCTGCCTGGGGAGTCACCCCACCCTCGGCCTCGAGCACCAGCACATAAGCCGTGGGCGCTTCGTCGGCTGCCGGCCGCCAGCCTCCCAGCAGGCCCGCCCAGCTTGTATGCGGAAAAACCAGGTCACAACCCGCCTGATCATCCACCAGCCAGTAGCGGATGGGCTGCAGGTTGGCGCCGCTAGCGGTCAAACGCGCCAGATCGACAAGCTCCGTCAGCAACTCCCGGTCCGGTCGCGGCGACTGGACAAAACGTCGGTAAGACCGATTCTGCACAACCAAATCTCTCAATTTCATATCTTCTCCATACTGATTTAAGGTTACGGTAACATCATAGCCTTTTTACCCCGATCACTGCAACTTTTGCAAAGTTCGCGGCGCACAAGCCGCGGGACCGCAGGGCTCCGTACCTGCAGGATTCGGCCGTCAGGCCGCATGACACGCGACTCGCGACGCTCGACACGCGGGTAATACATACCACTTTCTCTTAACGTGGTTTTATTGGCATTCTTTGGCCCGAGCCAGCGCTCGGGGCCCCAGGCGAACAACACATCGGCGCGCTCGGCGATCGCGCCCTACCCCCACGCAGGACGACGTGACAGTCGTCCCTCCCCACCTTGGCGTCCTTGGCGTCTTGGCGGTTAATTTCATTTTTTGCTGCAG
>CAZMGQ010000459.1:0-2104 GCA_964565855.1 uncultured Lentisphaerales bacterium
GGATCTGATGGACTACTCGGAAAAGGTCTTTAACGAAATCGTCGAGGAATACCGTGAATTCGCCGGCAAGATCAACCTGCCCGAGATCACCGCCATCCCGATGTCGGCACTGCGGGGCGATAACATCACCGAGCGCACCGAGCATATGCCGTGGTACCGGGGCACCACGTTGATGGGCTACCTGGAAACCGTCGAGATAGACGAGTCCCACCAGCAGAAACTGCCCTTCCGCATGCCGGTGCAGTGGGTCAACCGCCCGAACCTGGACTTCCGCGGCTTTGCCGGCACCGTCGCCGCTGGCGTAGTGCAACCGGGCGACCGCGTGCGTATTCTGCCCGCCGGCCGGGAAACCCATATTGCCCGCATCGTCACCCAGGATGGCGACCTGCAGCAGGCCGTGGCCGGCCAGTCGGTCACCCTGACCCTGAGCGACGAAGTGGACTGCAGCCGTGGCGATGTGATCGCCACCGCCAACGAACCGCCGAGCGTGGCCGATCAGTTCCAAGTCACTCTGGTCTGGATGCATGAGCAACCCATGCTCGGCGGACGCCCCTATCTGATGAAGATCGGTGGCAAGACCGTGCCGGTGACCCTCGCCGCACCCAAGCACAAGATCAACGTCAATACTCTGGAGCATCTGGCCGCCAAGGAGCTGGCGCTGAACGAGATCGGCGTGTGCAATCTCTCCTGCAGTCAGCCGGTGGCCTTCGATCCCTATCAGAGCAACCGCGAAACCGGCAGTTTCATTTTGATCGATCGGCTGAGCAACGCCACCGTCGGCGCCGGCCTGATTGACTTCTCGCTGCGCCGTTCGCAGAACATCCATATGCAGCACACCGATGTGAACCAGAAGGTGCGCGCCGAACAACTGGGGCAGAAGCCGGTCCTGCTGTGGTTCACCGGCCTGTCTGGCGCCGGCAAGTCGGCCATTGCCAACCTGCTGGAAAAACGCCTGTATGCCCGTGGCCAGTCCACCTATCTGCTGGATGGTGACAACGTGCGCCATGGCCTGAACCGCGACCTGGGCTTCACCGACGCCGACCGGGTGGAGAACATCCGCCGCGTCGCCGAGGTCGGCAAGCTGTTCGTCGATGCCGGCCTGATCACCCTGACCGCCTTCATCTCGCCGTTCCGCTCGGAACGGGAAATGGCCCGCCAGTTGCTGGGCGACGAGGCGTTTCTGGAAATCTTCATCGACACTCCGCTGGCGATAGCCGAAGAGCGCGATCCCAAGGGTCTGTACAAGAAGGTCCGGCGGGGCGAGTTGAAGAACTTCACCGGTATCGATTCTCCCTATGAAGCGCCGGCCAACCCGGACATTCATATCGAGACCACCCGGATGTCGCCCGAACAGGCCGTGGACAGGATCATCGCCACCCTGATCGAGCGTGGTCACATCGAGTGAAACCAGGCAGTCCTGCTGGAAAAACAGCAAGTCGAGGGCCTGTTCGCAGGCCCTGCTACCCCGGAGACAGACAATGACAACAAATACCTCTCATCCCGCCCTGGTCAGCGGCCAGGCCTGGTCGGACTTCTGCGACAACCTCAAGCGCTGCGGCGAGCAGATCCTGCGCCCGGAAACCCCGGCCGACGCCGCCACCCGCGCCGAAGGCTTCCGCTACCTGACCCGCCTGCTGCGTATCGGCCTGGAAATGCATGTCGAGTTTGCCGACCCGGCGTTTCCCGGTTTTTTCAAGACCTCCCATGAAACCGCGAAGATCGGCGCGGACAATCCCGACAATCTGTATGAATACGCACGCCTGGACGGCAACCTGGAATACCGCATCAAGGGCAACCGTGGTTCGGTCTACTACCTCAGCTTCGGCACCCAGAAAGGCGGCTATGAAACCGACGGCAAGATGGTCCAGACCGGCTTCATCGATGCCAGCACCCTGGAAACCGATCAGGACGGCAACTTCGAGATCCTCATCAGCCGTCACCCGCAACCGGGCAACTGGCTGAAGGTGGACCCGGCCAGCAACTCGGTACTGGTGCGCCAGACCTTCCTCGATCGCGACACGGAAGTACCGGCGCAGTTGTCCATCGAACGTATCGGCGCCGATGCCAAGCCCGGTCCATTGGACCCGGCCACGTTCGAACAGGC
>CAZMGQ010000460.1:0-2102 GCA_964565855.1 uncultured Lentisphaerales bacterium
TATCTGGTGGGTACGGCCGGTCTCGATACGTACAATCAGATGACTGGCCGTGTTGTTGGCACGTACGCAGGTCACATCGGTCATCGCCCGCTCGCCCTCGATCGGCAGATCGAGGGTAGTGGCATCGGCATCCCAGCGTTCGTGCACCAGACAACGGTAGATTTTGGTAATGCGGTGCTGCTTGAAAATCTCCACCGCCGCCCCGAAGGCCGCCTTCTGTCTGGCCACCAGGAGACAGCCGCTGGTCTCACGATCCAGCCGATGGACAACACGCAGCGCCGGATTACGGAGCTGCTCTTGCAAAATCGCCTCCACACTGCCCTCACCGTCGTTCGAGAGCAGACCCGGCGGCTTGTCCACCACCAGATAATCCGTATCCTCGAAAAGGATCTTGAGGCGGCGCGGGCGGGAGGAGATCGCTGTGGGTGAGGCAACCGGACGCGTTAGACGCACCACATCGCCCCGCTGCAGAATGTGGCGGGCCATCCAGACACAACGGTCGTTGATCCAGACCACCCGTGCATCGATCTGCTGCTTGGCGGCACGACGGGAGACATCCAGCCGCAGGGCAAGAAAATCCTGCAAACTGCGTCCATCATCCCTGGCACTCACATTCCAGCTCTGGTCTTTATTACGGCGTGACATGGGTTACAGCATACGCTTCTGCCCCGCCCACGGCAACAGAAAGTATCTTTTGCCACCCCGCTCGCAGTTTCCTGCGTTTAGTTGTTTGAAACCTTTTTGCCGGAATGTTATATTGCATTTTCTCTAAAACGGAGTTTGATTGAATGAGTAATGTTCCGCCTTCTCTGCTGCAATCAGTCGCAAAGTCCTTTGATCTGTACGGTTCCTATGAGTCCGGTGCCCCCTACGGGACGGGCCATATCAACGATACTTTTGCCGTGGTCTTCGACCAGGCTGGCACCCCGGTGCGCTACATCATGCAGCGGGTCAATCAGAATGTCTTCAAGAATGCCCCCGCCCTGATGGACAATATCCGGCGGGTCACAGAGCATCAGAATCGCAAACTCCGCGAAGCTGGCACCCCCCGGGCTTCGCGCCGGGCGCTCACCCTCATTCACTCACGCGACGGTGCCCCTTTTGTGCGCGATGGCGATGGGGGCCTGTGGCGCATGTACCTCTTCATTGAAGGTGCCACGGGGCACGACATCATCGAGACACCCGCCCAGGCCGAGGCGGCCGCCAGAGCCTTCGGCATGTTTCAGGGACTGCTGACAGACCTGCCCGGCGCACCCCTCCACGAAACAATCCCCGACTTCCACCATACCGGCTCGCGCTTTGCCGCCCTGCAACGGGCCATCGAAGCCGACACACACAACCGGGCAGCCGATGTACAGGATGAAATCAAGTTTGCCCTGGAACGAGAAGCCGATACCAGCGTCCTGATCGAGCATCAGGCGGCCGGACGCATCCCGACCGTGGTGACACACAACGACACCAAGCTGAACAACGTCCTGCTCGATGATCATACGGGCGAAGGCGTCTGTGTGATCGACCTCGACACCATCATGCCGGGCCTGGCCCTGTACGACTTTGGTGACATGGTGCGAACTGCCACCAACTCCGCGGCGGAGGACGAGCAGAATCTTGCGCTGGTGGAGATGCGGATGTCGATTTTTGAAGCCCTCGCCAGGGGCTACCTCAGCACAGCCGGGCTCTTCCTGAATCAGCTCGAAAAGGAGCTGCTGCCCTTTGCCGGCAAGTTGCTGACCTTCGAGTGCGGCATCCGTTTCCTGACCGATCACCTCCAGGGCGACAGCTATTTCAAGATACATCGCCCCAACCACAACCTCGACCGCTGCCGCAATCAGTTCAAACTGGTGAAGTCAATCGAAGAGCAACTGGATAACATGCAGTCCCTCTGCCAGCAAGTGGCAGTGTCCTGACTCTGCCACAACTGTAATGACGGCTGTCACCTCGTCCGCGTGATATTATCTCATGCAGAGGCTCGGAGAACGCGGAATGGGAAGACGTAAGAGACAGGGCGATTTAGCCTAAACCGGGCCGTTTGTGTATGCCGCATCCTGCTATTCGGCGCGGGCGGCAGTAATTGCCAGCACGACGGGTGTGCCGACGTCGTC
>CAZMGQ010000461.1:0-2101 GCA_964565855.1 uncultured Lentisphaerales bacterium
GTACGGGAAGTCCAACTCCAACCAGATCACATACTGCCGCCTGTAATGGCAAGGCAGAATTCCAAGACCAAGGCGGATCAGGTTCAGCAAGAACAGAGGATATGCACATCAAGAGAAATGCTGTCAAAAGTCTTTTCATTCTAATCTCCCTGAGGTAATACGAACCGCAAATAGCGCAAACTTTCAATTGCCCAATAATTCGTGGGGTGTGGATGCAGGCGATGAGTCACGTAAAACAATCCACCTTTATCCATAATTTTATTCGTTGACGTAAGATTATGGTTCCTTTGTCGTCCGGTTTTTATAGCCTCCAGCCAATCCGGATCGACCAATCCAAGGCTATGCCCTATTTCGTGTGTTACTGTTGGAGCAATATATTTTGCAAACAATTCTGGTGTCATTGGAATCGGAATCGTTTCATAGTTGTTGTTTTCACTATTATGTTCATAATTTTTTCTTAACGTTTCCCCAAAGCTTGAAATATAAATGCCCATACTTCCATAGGTTTTTTCGTTTCTCTTGGAGAAATCAGACGTATCTCCACGATGAGTGCCGTGCGTTTCCCCGACGATTACCATTGACTTGAATGCCCCTTTGACATTGTTTGTAGATACTATTCTCAAATTCACGTCTGAAGGGAAAAATGCAGCAGCCATCTGCGGCAGTTGCGTCAGCGTATTGCTCGCCACATTGGCTGAACAGCCTTCGTACAGTAAAACTGACACTCCTTCTTCTGGCTCATAATATATCGGTTTTTGAAAAGTCGTTTCCCCACCGAAAAGCAGCAGGTTCACCACTTGCGGCACATAAATTCTCCGTCTGGCTGAATGCAGCACCCTGTTCTTGTCGGGGCTCCGCAGACGGACTGCCAGGGTATAGAAGGGCGGCGGCACCGGCTCACCATTTTCTACTTTTGGCATGGCCCGGTTGAAGAAGCCTTTCGGCCCCACAAAAACATTGGGATGGTCTGTCAGCGGCAGATTGACCTGTGCCAGTCCGTCCCAGCCAAAGGTTTCCACCGATGACAGGCTGGAGGTATCGACCCAACGGGTGAGACCGGCTTGCGTGGTATCCAGATCGACCCAGGCGACGTGCTGTGTCTCACCAACCGTCTCTCTTAAAATCTGAGCCTCCAGCCAACCGGGATCGTTCCGATGCTGGCAGCCCGGCAGTATAACCGAAAAGTATGCGACTTCTTCCAGGTGCGGCGAAAAGTTGTCGGTTACTTCATCCAGAGCAAATGAACGTTGGGGACAGGGCGGGATGGTAATGCGGTTTGTGATAATGGTCGCCGGGTCCAGCTCCGATATGGCAGAAAGTCTGACCATGTTATCCAGTTGAGAGACATCTGTAACGACGATAAAGGCCAGATTTTCGCCCGGTTCGGCCGTTACAGTAGCGTTTTCCGCAAACCAGGAAACATATTGGGGAGGTGCGCCGGAAGAGTTGGTCACGGCGAAGGGGCCGATGAGTTCACCGACAAAGTGCCAGCCCGGTTCCATCGGCGTAATGCCGAAGCGGTAGTATATGAGTTGCGTCGAGATCAGGGGTGAGCCCGTGCCGAAAGTCTGGATACCGGACTTGTGAGGGAAGAAGAGGATAGCCCGATCATTGTCAAACTGATTGTGTATGACTCCTCCATCCGGGGTGACGATTGAGTTACCGATGATGCTCTGGTCCCCATGAGGTGCAAAGCTGACTTTGAGCCTGGCTTTCCAGGGCTCTCCGCCCGGTGGGTCGATTCCTTCGGGTGCCGGCAGGAGCCGGAGCGAGGTGTCGGCTTCACAAGGCAGCCGCAGCCGGACAAGCTGGCCGTTCGGACAGGCGGTCAGCACAATGCCGCCGGAGTCCCCGGCATTGTCCCAGACCAGTGCCGCGCTGCGTGAGGAGACGACCTCGACCAGAACATCATACCAGGCTTCCGAAAGAGGCGGCATTGTCCCGGCATAACGGTCGTCAAATCCATCGTTGTTCATATCTACAAAACCATACAGATAGCCGCTACCTTCCCAGAGATCTATAATCCCATCTTCATTTTCGTCCGGTTCTTCGACCGTGAAGTCCTGTTTGACCAGGGGGTTGGTGTTATAAAGCTCAATTT
>CAZMGQ010000462.1:0-2090 GCA_964565855.1 uncultured Lentisphaerales bacterium
TAGACGCCACAATCCACGCCCTTCACGCCTTACACGGGTTGTTCGAACTGAACCTCGGTCATCGCCAGCGCTATCGTTGGATAGAACTGGAGCTTATTCATTACGCAAAGGAAACCGAGTGCGAAACACCACAGACCGCACATCTATACTGGAACTTGTGCAACGAACGCGTCATGGGCGATTCAAAAATTAGTTCTAGCGATACTCTTCTCGCTCCGATCCGGCGCGCTGAAGAGTTTTCCAAAGTGACGACGAACTGGATGGACAGCGTTGAGGTTATGGGTGACCCAAGGGTACGGTTTAGGACTGCGTTTTTCGGAGGTTATGGCATTAACCGTATTGTTGGCGCTGCCAACATGTTCGATCTTCTACCTGATAGTCATGCACCTAAAACCAAGGAAACTGATGCACAATTGGACGACGCGGTCATGCAATGCAAAAAAGTATTCGCAGGACTACCGGACGGTTTTGCCAGACAAACTATTCTCTCAGCTTTAGGGCGCGTCGGTAGGGCCAGCCTACGCGATAAGATATATCACCGCGCTAACAAAATCATCGCGGTAGCTGGTGACAAGTTCCCGGAATTACATCTACCCTGTAATCATGCCGTTTTGTCTCGCAATCACTATGTGCACGGCAGCAAGGGAGCATTTGACTACCAAAAACACTTCACGGAATTCGCGTTTATTATAGACACGCTAGAATTTGTTTTTGCATTCTCAGATCTACTTGACCTCGGATGGGATTTGAGAGGCTGGATGGATGAAGGCCCGTCGACTACACATCCATTTGGAATTTATCTCTTAAACTATCTACATAATATTAACCGCCTAAAATCTATAATCAGTAAGTAGAGTGCACGAAAACCTTGAACAGCGGTCACAAGCCAGCTTTTTATACCGGAAGATCAGTCTTTGTAGGTTATGAATCTCAACAACCGAAAGCAGACACCCGTATACGCTTCCTACGAGCGTGATACAACCACCCACAGCCCTCACCAACAGCAGACCATCCTCCCCCCCCTCAGTCACAATAGATGTCCGGTCCTCTGAAAACAGAAGTTGAGGGAGCGATCGGAATGAATACATGTCCACCTACAACCAGGAACTCAAGGAACAGGTCGTCAGGAAGATGATGCCGCCGCACAACCAGAGCGTCGCCCATCTGAGCCGTGAAACAGGAATCTCAGGGCCGACCTTGTATGCTTGGAAGAAGCAGTTCCAGACCCGAGGATTTGTAGTGCCAGCCAAACCTTCCAGCCCAGAACGCTGGGACGCCCGCGCAAAGCTTGCTGCGGTGATCCAGACAGCGCCCATGAACGAAGCCGAGCGCTCGGCATATTGTCGGGAACACGGTCTGTATCCAAGCAGCTCGAGGCCTGGAAGGCCGCCTTTGAGGCCATGGACGCGACCGGCACACCGGCGGACAAGGTGCAACTGGCGGCGGAGCGTAAGAAAAGCCGCAAGCTGGAGAAGGAGTTGCTGCGCAAAGAACGCGCACTGGCAGAGGCAGCAGCATTGCTGACCCTGTCAAAAAAAGCCCAGGCCATCTGGGGCAACGGCGAGGACGACTGATCCCCGAGCCGATGAAACAGATGGCCATTACTTTGATCGATGAGGCCGTGACCCACGGCGCACGCGTGCACAAGGCCTGTGCGGTGCTGGGCATCACGGACCGTACGCTGCGGCGTTGGCGTGGTGCCGACACCCTGACGGATCGGCGCAAAGGCGCCGCCCGTCAAGCCAGTGCCCAGGCGCTGAGTGACCAGGAGAAAGAGCAGATCTTGGCGGTCTGCAACAGCGCCGAGCACCAGAGCCTGCCGCCCAGTCAGATCGTGCCACGCCTGGCCGATCAGGGCATTTATATTGCCAGCGAATCGAGCTTCTATCGGGTGCTGCGTGCGCAGGACCAGGTCCATCATCGCGGCCGTGCGGCGACACCCCACGTGCCCGAGAGGCCACAGGCCTGGATGGCGACCGCCCCCGGCCAGGTCTGGTCCTGGGACATCACGTTTTTGCCTGCCGCCGTGCGCGGTGAGTTCTACCGGCTGTACCTGGCGCTCGATGTCTTTAGCCGCATGATCGTGGGCT
>CAZMGQ010000463.1:0-2086 GCA_964565855.1 uncultured Lentisphaerales bacterium
GGCTTTATCTGAGAGATCCGGTTGGAGCCGATGGCAATGATTGACAAGGTTTGGTCTACAATTCTGGCGCCATTGCTGGCTATTCTTTTGGTGGTTTCCATTCCTGTCGGTACCTTTGCGGCCGAGGAGGATCCCCTGGAGTCGTTCAACCGCAAGATGCACGTGTTCAACGATACCGCCGACACCTATGTCTTGCGACCACTGGCGAAGGGCTACCGTGCGGTGACACCGCAGCCCGTGGAGAGGTCCATCAGCCGTGTTTTTGCCAACTTGCTGGAGGTCAACAGCGCCTTCAACAGCGTGCTGCAGGCCAAGTTCGGCAAGGCGGCCCACCACGGTGGCCGTTTTCTGATCAATTCCACCCTCGGGGTGGCCGGTCTGTTCGATGTCGCTGCCCCCATGGGCCTGGTCCGCGTCGACGGCGAGGACTTCGGCCAGACGCTGGCTGTGTGGGGCGTCGGCCCGGGGCCCTATGTGGTGCTGCCGCTGCTCGGCCCCAGCACTCTGCGCGATGCCCCGTCCCGCTATATCGATACCTTTCTGGATCCGATCAACACGCTCGACCATGTGCCCACCCGCAATACCATTCACGGCACCAGCGTGCTCTCCAGCCGGGCCGGCCTGCTCGACGCTGAAGAGCTGATGAGCGGCGACAAATACATCTTCATGCGCGACGTCTATCTCCAGCGCCGGGCCTATCTCATCAACGATGGTATCCTCACGGACGACTTTGACGATGACTTTGGCGACTACGGTGATTTCGACGAGATGGACGAAGGGCAGGGTACCGACAGTGAGTATGATTTCTGATGCCCAGATCCATCCGGATGCAGCTCCTCCCGCCAGTCACTCCTTTCCCTGTCGCGATGCCTGCCCTCGGTTGATACTGTGAACGCTGTCGCCAGGCGCGTCCTGCTCATACTGCCCGAAGCCTCCACCCTTCGCCACCTGCGCACCGTGTTGGCCACCCAGGGCTGGCAGGTCGATGAGCACCCCACGCTGGAGCCATTCTGCCTGCGGGACTGCGCTGCCTATCAGGTAGTGATCATTCAGCCGAGCGGCGTCGGCGCCGGAGAAGAGCAGATCCACGCCCTGCTGGCGAACTGCGAGGAGTACGACTCGGCGATGGTGCTGCCCATACTCGACAGCCCCACCGCCGCGGGGGTCGTCAGGTTGATGCGCGACGGGGTGGTGGACGTGTTGTCCAGCCACTTTTCCGACCGGGAGCTCATCGACACGGTCAACCGCGTCGCCGGCCACCGCAACCTCTACCTGGAGAACCTGGCCTACAGCGAGCAGCTGGAAAAGGCCAACCGCGAACTCAAGGGCAGTCTCAATATCCTGCGCATGGACCACGTTGCCGGCCGTCAGGTGCAGAAGAGCCTGCTGCCCATCTCACCCCTGGAGCACGGCGAATACACGGTTGCCCACCGCATCAACCCCTCCCTGTATCTGAGCGGTGATTTTGTCGGTTACAGCACGGTGCTGGATCGTTTTCTGATCTTCTACCTGGCGGATGTCTCCGGCCACGGCGCCTCCTCGGCGTTTGTCACCATCCTGTTGCATTTCATTCTCAAGCGAATCCTGCGCCGCCATACCTACGAGAAGGATATCGAGGCCCTGCTGCGGGCGCCGGAAGGCTTTCTGGAACATCTCAATCGCCAGATCATGGCGGCGGGCCTGGAAAAGTACCTGACCATGTTCGCCGGCTCCATCGACCTCGACACCAACATTCTGCGCTATTCCGTGGCGGCGCAGATGCCGATGCCGGTTCTTGTGACGGGGGACGATGCCCGCTTCCTGGCTGGCAAGGGCAAGCCCGTCGGGATGTTCGAGAACGCCACCTGGCAGGTGGAGGAGATTGTGCTGCCGGCCAACTTTTCCCTGTACGCCATCTCCGACGGCCTGATGGAAACCCTGCCAGGGCCGACCCTGGAAGCAAAGGAAGATTATTTCAGGACCATGGCTGCGAACTGCGCCGGCAATCACGAGGTGCTGTGCGAAAGTCTGGGCCTGAATGACAGCGGCAATGTGCCCGATGATATATCGTTGTTGAGCGTGATACGCCGGAGTAAATCGTGACAGG
>CAZMGQ010000464.1:0-2083 GCA_964565855.1 uncultured Lentisphaerales bacterium
TATGGCACATCGCGATGCCGTCAGGGGGAGAGCGGCATCCACCCCATCTCCACCTCGCGCACCGGCCATTCAGCTTTTCCGACCCACAGGGCGAAGGCAGCCTTCCACTTCTGAAATCAGCTAGTTAATCGAAGTAGTCATCTTTGAACCGGTCAATTTGATGCATCCGTTCGTGCAGGATGGTGACAATGCCGATGCCGCCAGTGGCAAGCGTTCTCCAGTAGACAAAATGCCGCTCGTAGCGGAAGAAATACCCTTCCACTCCGAACTCAGCCGGTACGGGCCGCGACGTGACTCCGTGTGTTTCGATCTGCTCGAAGGCGGCGAACAGGCCGGTGATGTAACGTTCGGCCTGCGCCTCGTCCCACCGGTCGCGGGTGTATCGGTAAATCTCGTCGAGGCGGACCGAGGCCGCCTCCTGGATTCGGATCGCCACGCTCTCAGGCCCGCCGGTTCCGGGCGATTACCTCGGCGGCGGTCAGGGACATGTAGCTTTCCTCGGGCGCGGCGAAGGCGCGGCCCAACTCGGCCTTTAGACGGTCAAAGACCTCGCGTTCGGCACGCTCCTTGTCGCGACGGATCAGGTCGCGGATATATTCGCTGACGTTCTCGTAAGCGCCGTCCTCGCCAACGTTGGCAGTGACGAATTCGCTGAGGGCGCCGCTCACGCGGACGGTCATGGTGGTGGTACGAGACATGGCACGCTTTCTTCTTGACCTGTGTTCAAGATAACCAAAAACGAACACGATACAAGAGGCGGTCCTAATGCACCATGCGCCACTTGGTGGAAACCTTATTCCTCGCCCTCATCCACGACCACCCGGTCTGCCAGTGCAAGCAGCACGACCAGCACCGCATCGGAATGTCGCGCAAGCGAGACCAAGTGGTCGCCGCTCGGTCCTCGCTCAAGTGAGCGCTGGCGCTGCAGAGCATCTGCCCCATCTTCAGAGAATACTTGTATGCTACAACCATATTTGTAATATAGCCGTATGGATGATGATTCGGCAGTAGAAGCACTTTCCGCCCTGGCTCACGGGGATCGTCTGGCCGCCTTCCGCTTATTGGTACGGGCCGGGCCAAAAGGAATGCCGTCGGGCGAGATCGCCGAGGCGTTGTCGATCCCGCCGACCCGGATGAGTTTTCACCTATCGACACTTGAGCGCGCGGGGCTCTTGCGCTCTTGGCGCGATGGTCGGCGCATTCTCTACGCAGCGAGCTATAACGACATGCGAAGCCTGCTCGTCTTCCTCACCGAAGATTGTTGCTTGGGGCAGCCAGAAATATGCGGCGATCTCAGCCAGTTGGCTTTCAAATGCACACCGGAGAAATACAGTTGACCGTTACGATCTACCATAATCCTGCTTGCGGCACGTCCCGCAACACGCTCGCCATGATCCGCCAGTCTGGTGAGGAGCCGGAAGTCATTGAATATTTGAATAAGCCGCCGTCGCGAGAAAAGCTGAGGGAGTTGATCGCTGCCATGGACATGACGCCGCGCGAACTCCTGCGCGAGAAGGGCACGCCCTATGCGGAACTTGGTCTGGATGAGACGTCGCTTACCGATGATGCGCTGTTGGATGCAATGATTGCTCACCCCATCCTCATAAATCGGCCGATTGTCGTGACAAACAAAGGTGCCGCTCTGTGCCGCCCGTCCGAAAAGGTACTCAGCCTCCTTAGAAATCCGGTGTCCTCTTATGTCAAGGAAGACGGTGATGTAGTGACATTTGGGAACGAAAAGTCGTGAACGGTCCGGTTTCCTTCGACCTGCCAAACGTCGACCTCTCGCAGTTGCAGCCAATCGATACGGAAACGCTTGTTAGCCTCGACGGACCCTCGCATCCGCCGCGCATCCTCATCCTCTATGGGTCAATTCGGGAGCGATCATACTCCCGGCTGCTATCCGAAGAAGCAGGGCGCCTTCTAAGCTGGTTCGGCTGCGACGTGCGCAGCTTTGACCCCCGAGACCTACCGTTGCCAGATGGCGCGGATCCGGACCATCCCAAGGTGACGGAGCTTCGTGACCTCGCCGATTGGGCGGAAGGTATGGTGTGGGTCAGCCCCGAACGGCACGGCGCGATGA